>JAPLPA010000330.1:0-2454 GCA_026400415.1 Afipia sp.
CGGACGAGATTCCGTTCTATCCGGTCGGACTTAACTATTTCGGCGATACGATCGAGAGCTATTTTGCCGCGATTGAGCAGGCATTGCAGGATGGTTGGAGTTCCGAAAAGGTTCGCCAGTCGTATCGTTGGGCGGCCTACGAATTTGTTCGCTCAACCATCAATATCGACGACAGTTTCCATGAACTGGAAACGCGCAAACGGTCCTTTTTCGAGAAAGTCGTACGCCGGCTTGGTCTGATGTTCGACAAGGATTTCAATCGGCGCCGCGACTTCAATCGCCGCATGTCGCCTCCGGGAGCCGCTGCCCAGATCGTGGACATTGTTGAGTCTGCTGCCGCAACGGTTTCCGATCGAATGGATGTTAGCAAGCTTCAGCGCGCTTCAATGGAAGAAGAGACCGGGGCGTTGCGCGTCGAGTTGCGTAGACTGGCAGAAGCACTGTTCCCGTCTCCGGAACAGCAGATGACGAGCCGGCTGTTTGCCCGCCTGATCGCGTTTCGCGATCAGGACGCGGCGTACTAAGCGCACGAAGCCGAAGTGAATCGATTCCGTCTTTCCTGAATTTCATTTGGGAGAATTGAAATGGGGAGTTTGTCTACAGTGCCAAATCAGGTCTCGAACGCGTTACGCACGCTTGCCGGCGTTGCGGCGTATATGAAGGATGGCCGTACGCCGAATTTTGCCTATCAAAGCATGTTGCAACTTTTTTGTGCGACAGGCGGAGTCTCCAACGATGCAATGTCGTCCTTCATTGGGTTGATGAATCGTCCCTATCAATTTCAAGATGCTTGCGGAGCGTTGGGCGATTTTTCCGAAGCCGATATTGAGTCCATCGGCTCCGACATCGAAGATAAAGGCTACCATGTATTCAAGCAGCGGCTACCGGACGGGCTTTGCGACGAATTACTGCAGTATGCAACCACAATGCCTTGCGTTCGTCGTGGAACAGATGGCGAGGGCAAAACCGATACCCGGCTTGAGAGATTTCCGCGCGAGAAACCTGACGGCGTACGCTACGACTTCAGCGAAGAAGAATTGATCAACCATCCTCTAATCCAGAAATTGATGGCGGACAGGTCTTTCATCGCGATCGCGCAGCGATACCTTCGTGCGCAGCCAATCATCGATGTGGTCGCCATGTGGTGGAACGTTGTCTCGGCAAGACCCGATAAAGGTGCGGCGCAATTCTGGCACTTCGATATGGACCGTATCAAATGGCTGAAATTTTTCGTGTATCTCACGGATGTCCAGCCAGAGAACGGTCCGCATTCCTTTGTGTCCGGGTCCCATCGCAATGGAGGTATTTCGTCTGACCTTCTGCAGAAAGGCTATTCGCGCCTATCGGATGAAGAGGTCAGCAGTCATTATTCGCCGGACAAGTTTATCGAGTTTAGCGCGCCTCGCGGCACGGTTATCGCAGAAGACACGAGAGGGTTGCACAAGGGCAAGCATCTGACGAAGGGAGATCGCCTGATTTTCCAAATGCAGTTCAGCAATAGTCTCTTTGGAGGTGATTATCCAAAGTCAACGATCAGGAATGCCCAGAGTCCGCAACTTGCCGAGATGATGACGGGCTATCCACGGCTCTACTCGCATTACACCTGATCGCATGAATTCGCCTCGCTCGGATATTTCCATGCAGCAGCGTCTGCATGAGATCGTTCGCGCTTTGCCGAAAGCGGGCCGGCTGATTTTCAACAAATCATACGCGTTGCGCTACCTGCGAAACCGATGGCGCTATCCTGGCCTCGACTGCGATCCTACGGTTCAATTCACCGGCAAAGGGTGCGTGGACTATCTGCCCGGAGCGAGCCTCGCCACCGGATGCAATATCGTTCTCGCGCCGGATGCGCGCCTCCATTTGGGGCGGCATTCGTATATTGGACGTCAAGTCGAACTTGGTCCGGATACATTCGTCGCCGTCGGAGACTACACGTCGATACAGGATCGCTGCATCATCCTTGGCAATGTCAGGCTTGGACGCTACTGCGTCCTTTCATATGACATTTACATCTCGTCCGGACATCACGAGTTTGATCGCAGGCCCGCAGCCTTGATACGAGATCAGGATCGCGAGTCTGAGAACCTAGCCACATCATCAGAATTGGATGCCAATTCAATTTTGATCGAAGAGGATGTTTGGCTCGGCGTCCATGTTGTCGTGATGCCCGGAACGACGATTGGGCGAGGTTGCATTGTGGGCGCGAACGCTGTCGTGACCCATAGTCTGCCGCCTTACAGCGTGGCCGCAGGAGTGCCTGCAAAAATCCTGAGGAAACGGTTTGATTTCGTGCCGCCGTCAGCGATCGATTGGAAAAATGACGACGACATTCCCTATTTCTACCGGGGGTTCGAGACATCCGATCACGAGCGACGGCAACATTCGCGTCTAGACGGGCATATTGCGTCTGGTGACTTCGCACTTTCGTTGAAACAAGGGCCCGATCGGAAA
>JAPLPA010000330.1:2546-6885 GCA_026400415.1 Afipia sp.
CTATGCATTGTCGGATGTATCTGCGGTCTATGAATTCGACCATCGTGGTTCAGATATTATGGAAGTTCACCCGACTGATTTCTTTGTGAAGGGCGGTCCTGTCGTTGTCAGCAATGCGTGGACCAGATGATTTTTGGCGATAAATTGTTGTATCTTCGTGCCTTGTTCGCCTTTGCGTTCCGGAACAATCCGCTGCTGTCGGTGAGTCTCGCGCTCTCGATTTTCTCTGTATTTCTGGAGTTGCTGGCGATGGCCAGCCTGATGCCTCTGGCAAGCATCGTTGCAGGCGCGTCCGCCCCCGGCGACACTATCGTCGTAAAATTGCTGCTGATGATGGGACTTCCGCCAACCGGAGAAACGGTGTTGCTGTTTTTCCTGGTCGTATTTGGCAGCCGAATCCTGACGCAATTGATCGGCCAGACACTTACGATCTATCTCGGCCGGCGAATGATGCTCCATCTCACGTCGCAAGCGTTTACGGCGTTGATTTTCGATGTTCCGGTTAAAGTTCTTGAAGAGAAAAGTATCGGATATTTCATAAGTCTTGCCGGCGACGAAGCCAGTCGGGCAAGCAATCTTATTGTCATTATCACCCAGTTCTTGGCCACTGGGTTGCTTGCCGTTTTGTATTTTGCGGCGATTATTTCTTATTCGCCCTTGGTTGCGCTCGCTGTTCTGATTTTTCTCACGCTGACATTCCTTGCGCTGTTTGAGTCGTTTCGAATCTCGCATCGGTTCGGCGCGCGACAAGTTGAGCAGTCGCAGGCTGCAGGCTCTTTGTTCCTGGATGCGCTCAACGGCCTTCGTTCCGTGCGCTCGTTCTCTGCCGAAGAATACGTGACGCGGAGCTATTACAATCAAATGCGCGCTTATGTTCGCACGTTGGCCATCATAGATGCCGTTTCCCTTTTCGCTCGACTGGGCCCCGCGCTATTTTTGCTGTTGGTGTGCGCTGTCTTGAGTTCGTGGCCTGCCGCGCGCGCAAGCTTTTCTTTGGATCTGCCATTTCTTGTCACGATGGTTATCCTCCTGATGCGGTTCTTTCCGATCGTCGGGCAAGGTTTAAATTTGGCGCTTCGCGTCATTGCCGATGCGCGAGCAGGCCGCGACGTCACACAAATTATCCGCGACTACCGGGGCGGGGTTAGGGCGCTGCCTGTAAGGTCAGATGCAGTCGAGCGAATCGAAGCGCGCGATGTCTGCTTCTCTCACATCGATGGCAAAGCGGTGCTCCACAATCTGAGCTTGAGTTTGGTCAAAGGCCATAGCTATGTGATCAGCGGCCGCTCGGGCTCAGGCAAATCGACATTCCTTGATCTTCTTCTGGGTTTTTATGCGCCGAGCGAGGGCCGCATTCTGGTCAATGGTACTGATCTTGCGGAGTTGGGTGAGCTCAAGTTGCGGCAAAGGATTCTTTTGGTTTCGCAGGAAGCGGCTATTTTCAACGATACTGTTGCCAGCAACCTGAAACTCGGAATGGATGTCACGACGGAAGACATCGAGAGAGCGTGCGAGATCGCCTGCATTCATGATTTTATTTCGGATTTGCCAGATGGGTTCGAAACGCTGCTGCAATATCGTGGAAGCAATCTGTCCGGCGGCCAGAAGCAGCGCATTGGCATCGCGCGCGCGGTCTTGCGGCGTCCTGATGTCTTGTTGCTGGATGAAAGCACGAGTGCGTTGGATTCCGAAACGCGCGAAAAAGTGGTTTCAAATCTACGCAAAGAGTTTAGCGACCGAATCATCGTGTTTGTATCGCACGACGAGTTCGTTGCCACGCAGGTCGATCACGTCTTCGATATGGCTGCAATCAATTTTGCCGATAAGCCGGACTTGATCATGCCAGCAGGGAACGCCGCCTGATGACGCCTTGGTCGGGAAGCGGGCTTCGCAATTTTGTTCCCTCCGCCATTCCGCGTTATATGCGACGGGTGCTGGAGAAATTGGATCCCTTCGTCAGTCTTGCTTATTCGCAAGATGGCGAGGACATGGTTTTGCGCCGTTTGTTTGAACGCCAGAGCACCGGCTTTTACGTCGATGTCGGCGCGCACCATCCTTATCGATTTTCCAACACCTGCTATTTTCATCGGCGAGGATGGAGAGGTATCAATATCGATCCCAATCCCGATACCATCGCGGCGTTCGATCTCGATCGTCCCGGGGATATCAATATCTGCGTCGGCGTCTCGGATGTGTCGGGAAATCTGTCGTTCAATTTTTTCAACGAGCCGGCATTGAATACGTTCGATGCGGCGCTGGCGGCTGAGCGCGCGCGCTTGCCGGGATATCGTCTGACGGGAACGAGAAGCGTTCCGGTTCAGCGGCTGGATGAATTGCTTACCCAATATCTGCCGTCGGGTCAGAGAATTGATTTCATGTCGATCGATGTCGAAGGTTTTGACCTTCTCGTCCTGCGTTCGGGAGATTGGAGGCGATTTCGTCCGCATGTGTTGCTGGTCGAAGCACGCCAGCGAACGTTCGCTGCGCTTAAGGACGATCCGATCAATTCTTTTGCGGAATCGAACGGCTATCGCCTGATCGCGAAAACCATCAATACGCTTATCTATGAAGATGAGCCTGCTTCCTCGTCGCCAGGAGCGGCTGGCTGACATGTCTGATTTGGCGCCCATCGTCCTGTTCATTTACAATCGGCCGGACCATACGCGGCGGACATTGGCTGCGCTGGCGGCCAATCCGCTTGCGAGCCGAAGTGATCTGATCGTCTATGCTGACGGCCCCAAGAAGCCAGAGCATGCCGTGGCGATTGGACAGGCGAGGGACGTCGTCCGCAATGCGCCGGGTTTTAAGTCCTTGCGAATGATTGAGCGAGTTGAAAATTTCGGACTAGCGAAGTCAATCATCACAGGTGTCTCGGAGATTTGCGCGGAGCACGGTCGTGCAATCGTTCTGGAAGACGATCTGATAGTCGCTCCGCAGTTTCTGACATTTCTCAATCAATGTCTGGAACGATTTGAAAACGAAACGGAAGTTATGCAGATTTCCGGGTATTCCTTTCCGGCGTATGACAATTCAACGCGCGACACGTTTTTTCTTCCGATGATTTCGTGCTGGGGTTGGGCGACTTGGTCGGCAGCCTGGGCAAAGTTTGATCCCTCGATGTCGCTGCTGACAACGCTCGATACAAATTCGGAATTGCGACGTCGGTTTAATATCGACGACACGTACGATTATTACGGTATGGCGTGCCAGCAACGGAAAGGATCGATCGATTCCTGGGGCGTTCGCTGGCAACTCAGCCTGTTCGGAGACAATGGCCTCGTGCTGTATCCGAAAGTGTCGCTTGTGACCAATGAGGGCGTCGATTCGTCAGGTACGCATGGAATGGGGGCATCCGTTTTTCAGCGTGAACTTTCCGCCAACGCTTTGGACCTGAATAAACTCGCTTGGCCCTCGAAGATCGCTTGCGACCAGGCCGCACTTGGCCAAGTCAAGAAACTTCTCTATGCAAATCGTCCTGGATTGTTTCATCGTATTATCGAGCGCATCAGATCATGAAGAGTGTGATTAAGGATCTCTGTCCGCCGTTCCTGTGGCGCACATTGCAAAATGTTAGGCGTCGCGTTCAACCCTTCCAGGTGCGGACGAACGCCGACAATCAGGACCTCGACCTCTACTGGACGCCCGAAATGGCGCAGGTGCTGGAAACCTGGGCAGACGGTAATGCGTGGCTTGAAGTTCAATTCTTGATGGCGAACTGCGAGGGCAAAGTTCTCGATATTGCCTGCGGTACTGGCAAGACGATGACAATTCTCAATCGCGAGCGGCTTGACCTTTATGGATGTGATATCTCTGATCTGTTGATTGGAAAAGCAATCGACCGGGGGCTGCCGCGAGAGAGTCTGCGGGTTTGTGACGCGACGCAGTTGCCTTACGCCGACGGCGAGTTCGACTATTCCTATTCAATCGGTTCGCTTGAGCATTTTACAGAAGACGGCATCGTGAAATTTATCGAAGAGGCGTCGCGCGTTACGAAAGCGGGCTCATTTCACATGATGCCAACGTCGCGATCCGGACAAGACGAAGGCTGGATGAAAACATACCAGAGCTTTCACAATTCATCGCCGCAATGGTGGGTCGCTCGTTTCGAGAAAAAGTTTAGTCGCGTTGTTGTGCTGGATTCGAATTGGAACGACCATATTTCGATTGGAAAATGGTTCCTTTGTTATCACTGAGGGGATCTTGATAGCTCGCTGGGGCAACGCATTGCTTTCGCTTCCTTCCCGCTTGCGGGACAGGTTTCATATGGCGATGTTGCGAGGCTATTGCGTTGCTGCAGAAGACGCGCAGTTTGCTCCTCAAACAGTTATCTTCAACAGCC
>JAPLPA010000330.1:6901-7540 GCA_026400415.1 Afipia sp.
GTTATCTTCAACAGCCAAGCAAAGACCGATGTTCGTGTGGGCTCGAAGACTTTGTTCATGGGTGAGATCAACATTGTCTCGGCGGGTGGCAAGGTTCATATCGGCGATTGGTGTTACGTTGGGCCAGGTGCAAAGCTCTGGGCAATGGAGCTGATTGAAATCGGCAACCGGGTTTTCCTCTCTCATGGTGTTCAGGTTTTCGATAACAACTCGCACAGCCTTTCGGCGGATGAGCGGCATCAGCGATACAAAGAGTTAATGACAGCCGGGCGCCATTTGCAGCGAGAAACGGTTGCGCATCGGCCAGTTCGCATCGAGGATGATGTCTCGGTTGGATTCAATTGCGCCATCATGAAAGGCGTTACCATCGGGCGCGGCGCGGTCGTCGGAGCTGGCTCTGTAATATCGCATGATGTTGCGCCTTACTCGGTGGTAGTTGGAAATCCGGCGCGCGTCGTCGGCGAAAGCAAGCAGTGATCGATTTTTTGCGTAGATATGTCCATCGCAAACGCGAGCACTTGAACAAGAGCCGTGCGACGCATGTTGGCGAGGGTACGCAGCTCATCGGATTGATCGACCGCCGTGCTGCAGGAGCAGAAATCAACATTGGAAGTCATTGTCTGATTCAGGGGCAGCTTG
>JAPLPA010000211.1 GCA_026400415.1 Afipia sp.
AATCCACGCTGCTGAAAATCGTTGCCGGAATGGTTGAAGCCGATAGCGGCAGCCGCTTCGTTCAACCCGGCGCGACCGTTCGCTATCTTCCGCAGGAGCCGGACTTCTCCGGCTTTGCAACCACGCTGGCTTATGTTGAGGCTGGATTGAACCCTGGCGACGAGTCCTATCAGGCGCAATATTTGCTTGAGCAACTCGGACTGACCGGCAGCGAAAATCCTGCCAATCTTTCGGGGGGCGAAGCGCGACGCACCGCACTGGCACGTGTGCTCGCGCCCTCACCCGACATCCTACTGCTCGACGAGCCGACCAACCATCTCGATCTGACGACGATCGAATGGCTGGAAGGCGAACTGGCATCGCGGCGCTGTGCGCTGGTCATCATCAGCCATGACCGGCGCTTTCTTTCGAATCTGTCGCGCGTCACGGTCTGGCTCGACCGCGGCCAGACCCGCCGAATCGAAAAAGGCTTCAGCGCCTTTGAAGAATGGCGCGACGAAGTGCTGGCTGAAGAAGAGCGCGATCAGCACAAGCTCGACCGGAAGATCGTGATGGAAGAGCACTGGCTTCGCTACGGCGTGTCGGGACGGCGCAAACGCAACGTCAAGCGTCTCGGTAATCTCTTCGAGCTGCGCGATCAGCGCCGGGAATACCGCGGCGCTGCAGGCAAAGCGAATCTCGCCGCAGCCGAGGCCGAGGCCTCCGGCAAGATGGTGATCGAAGCCAAGCACATTGAAAAATCCTACGGCGCGCGCAAAATCGTCGATGATTTTTCCATCCGCGTAGCGCGCGGCGATCGCATCGGCATCGTCGGTCCCAATGGTGCAGGCAAGACCACGCTTATCAATCTTCTCACCGGCGCCGAACCGCCCGACGGCGGCACCATTCGTCTTGGCGCCAATATCGAAATGGCGACGCTCGACCAGCACCGCGAGAGTCACGCTCCGAAATCAACACTAGCCGACGCGCTGACCGGTGGACGCGGCGACAGCATCATGGTCAACGGCCATCCGAAGCATGTCATCAGTTACATGAAGGACTTTTTGTTTCAGCAGGAACAGGCGCGCACGCCGCTTGAAGTCCTGTCCGGCGGCGAGCGCGGCCGGTTGATGCTCGCACGTGCGCTGGCGAAGCCGTCCAATGTGCTGGTTCTGGACGAGCCGACCAACGATCTCGATCTCGAGACACTGGACGTGCTTGAAGAAATGCTCGGCGACTATGACGGCACTGTCATCCTCATCAGTCACGACCGCGATTTTCTCGACCGCGTCGTCACGTCCGTCATCGCGCCCGAAGGCAACGGCAAATGGATCGAGTATGCCGGCGGATATTCGGACATGTTGAAGCAGCGCGGCGCGGATTTGAAAGAGAAGGCGATCAAGGCCACTGCGAATGAGCCGTCAAACGCAGCAAAGAGCGTGGGCGGGAGTACACCCTCCTCAACCAAGCGCAAATTGACGTTCAACGACAAGCACGCGCTGGAGACGCTGCCTCAAACCATGGCGAAGCTTCAGAAAGAAATTGCCAAGCAGCAGAAGCGCATGGAAGATCCGGAATTGTTCACAAAGGACCGCAAGACGTTCGATGCAGCGTCTGCGGCGATCGCCAAAGCGCAGGCCGAACTCGACGCCGCTGAAGAACGATGGCTGGCGCTGGAGTTGCTGCGCGAGGAAATCGCGAGTGACGTTTAGGCGGTCAATGGAACCGGCTTACGCTGCGCGCATTGTACTGTATGTTTCACGCATTGTGCCTAACGACGACGACGGAGATTTTGCCATGACCGGTTCGCTTTCAGCTTCGGAACTTGACGACCGCATCGCCATACTGCGCGACAATATTCGCCAGCTCGTCGAACAGGCCGCAGCCGCAGCGGGCAGCGCGAATGAGGAACGAGCATCCTCCCGCATTGCCGAGCAATCCGCAGAACTTGAGAAGCTGACAAAACAGCGCGACGAATTGGCGAAGAAAAAAAGCTAGAACCCGACCCGGATTATTTGTGCGCGAAATATTCGAGCGCGCCACGTCCTGCCGCTGCTCCCGTCGCAAAACTTGCCTGCAATAAATATCCGCCGGTCGGCGCTTCCCAATCGAGCATTTCGCCGGCAACAAACACGCCAGGCAATTTGCGCAGCATAAAATTTTCGTCAATTTCATCGAACAAAACGCCGCCGGCCGTCGAAATTGCACGTGTCAGTGGCGCAATGCCATTGAGATGCACCGGCACGGCGTTGATGAAGGCAGCGAGTTGATCGGGCGACATCGCAGGGAGGTGCAGGCCAGATGCAATTGCGGCTTCCTGCAGTAATCCGATGGCGACTGGGGAAAGACCTGCAGCCTTGCGCAGAAATGTCGAAAGCGATTGTTTCTGTCGCGACGCGCTCACGCGCGCAGACAGATCGACTGGCGTCAGATCGGGTCGCAACGAAATGTGAAGCGTGATTTCACCGGCGGCGAGCACCGCATCGCGCAACATCGCCGACATCGCATATACTGCGCCGCCCTCCAAGCCGTCGCGCGTGACCATCGCTTCGCCCCGCACCTTGTGCTCACCGAACGAAAGCGCCACGCCCTTTAGCGGCTGGCCCTCGAAGCGATCTCGAAACACATCCGACCACGTAACCTTGAATCCGCAATTCGCCGGACGCAGTGGAGAAATCGAAATTCCTTTCGCTGTCAGAATGGCCGCCCACTCGCCGTCGGAGCCCAGCCTCGGCCAACTTGCGCCGCCAAGCGCGACGATCGCCGTGTCGGCCTTGAAAGACTTTGGACCTCCGCTCGTACCGAACTCTAGATCGCCCTCCGCATCCCAGCCGATCCAGCGATGACGAAGTGCGAACGTTACGCCGAGACCGTCGAGCCGCCCGAGCCACGCGCGCAGCAATGGCGATGACTTGAACGCTTTTGGAAACACGCGTCCGCTCGAACCGATGAATGTCGGCTGACCGTGCGCTTCGCTCCACGCGCGTAACGCATCCGGCGGAAACGTCTCGATGGCGGCGGACAAGCGCTGTGTCGGATCACCATAGCGTGTGAGAAATTTTTCCAGCGGCTCGCTATGAGTGAGATTGAGTCCGCCGCGCCCAGCGAGCAGAAACTTGCGGCCCACCGACGGCATGCGGTCATAGACCGTCACGCGCGCTCCGCCGTTTGCGAGGACTTCAGCCGCCATCAGCCCCGCGGGACCGGCTCCGATGACGGCGACGTTCAAGCTCTATGCGCCCATCGGCGGCAGCTTGATGCCCGCGGCTTTCGCCGCCTGCTCGATATATTTGAAGGTCTGGAAGAACGCACCGCCGAGATCGCGCGCGGTGGACATGTCGCCGATCTTCGAGAAATTCGCCGCGATGTCGTCCGGCGTCCATTGCGCCTGCGGCAGATTGAGTCCCTGCGTCTCGACAACCTTGATGACAGCGAACGATCCGGCACCCGCGCCCATGATGGTCCGCGTCGGCGCGTCTTCGCTCAGCAGGTACAGCACCGCAGGCGTGATCGCTTCCGGCTTCATCAGCGCCAGTGCATCTGGAGGGATCAGGCCTTCGG
>JAPLPA010000490.1:0-911 GCA_026400415.1 Afipia sp.
CTTTAAGCGCCTGCTCCGGGCGGCCGAACAGTGTGCTGGCGACCGCGTGCACAATCAGCGCAGACGGGTCTTCATCGCCCTGCTTTACCTCGGAGAACGCAAGATCGAGAATTCCCTTCGCTTCTGGATAGAAGCCGCGGGCCATATAGAAACGCGCCAGATCCAGATGTGCCGGCATCCGTTGCTCACCGCTCGACTGCGCAGCAGCAGTCATCAACTTGTCACGCGCAGCGATAAAATCTACAGCTTGATTCTCACGCCACTCTTTGATGTCGAATATCGGCCGCGCGGTCGATGTTGCGCGTTCAGGCGCCATCATCGCCGCAGACAGAGTGAGCCCACCCGGACGGCCAAGGATAGCTTTGTCGGACGAAAGCTCCATCGTTATGTCGTCCGCATTTGGCTGCACGACGATACCGTGAAGGGATTCCAGCAGCGAAAACTCGACAAAATTCTGGCGCTTCACCATCCCGCCGATAGGCCCGGGCGCAGTCACGACCATCAGGGAAATTCCTGCATCTGGATCGTTGAGGCGATGGAGTTGTCCCGGCTTGACGATTGCGATGCTCACATTGGCATGTGCAGGATCAGCAACGTTTCGCGTGACGACAAGCGGCCGCGACGGCGACTGAACCTTGTCGGCAATCGTCAACAGCCAACCGCGGTCGTCGTTACTGAAAGTCGCCAATTGCGGTCGAGCAAGACGCACTCTCAGTGCCTTGCCCTTCGGCAAATCGAAGCTCGTAAGGTCAGCGACAATCGACGACCCTTCACGGACAATCGCATCGTCATCTACTGTTTTGTCCGTGTCGAAAACGATCCAGATCGAATCCGCACGACGAAATGCGGCTGCAGGCACCGGACTTCTGAAAGGAAACATCAGGCGCAAATCGTCGCTGGTGCGTTTGGCC
>JAPLPA010000490.1:942-2587 GCA_026400415.1 Afipia sp.
TTTGGCCTCGACGACGACCTTTGGATCGGTGCTGGGTTGAGTTTCAGCGCGGGCGACTGGTGGAACTGGTGCGGGCGCAGGAGGCGTCGTCGCTTCGGCTTGCGGGACCAAAGCGGGAGACGCCATTGCAGTGACTGACTGCTCTGGACCAGACGAAGCTTCCTTGGCCGGCTTTGGCGCCGCATCAGCCTTGGTCGCCGCATCAGCCATGGTTTCAGCTTTGGCTTCGCGCGCGATGTCGTCCGACGTCGGCGATACAATCTCTGCGGGCTTCATAACTGGCGGCGCAGAAGGTGCCGAAGCGCTTTCGGTGGCAACCGGCGATTTGGGGACTTGCGGCAGATTCACCTGCGCGGCGGGTTTTTCGGATTGCTGAAATCCCACATCGACAATGTAGTTTTTGTCCTCGCGAAAAGCGTGAACGTCCACCTCGCCAATCAACGCAATATCGACCTTCGATGTATCGCCGTCGATCTTCTGGTCGATCGATTTGATATTCGCTGGCAAGGCGATCTTGGCGTCCGCCAAGTCGAACGTCAGTGCGGAGGCAAACGACAGAACAAAACTGTCCGTATTCAGCGACGATGAAACCGCGACACCGTCGGGTATTTCAAAGACAAAGCGCACAAATGTGGGCTGCACCGACGCGCGAACACGAACCGGCGGTTTCTTTTTCGCGTTATCGGCGATCGTCTGCAATCGCAGAGCCCGCTCGGCGGCTAGTGCGCGGTCCGATAACTCACGGACAATTTCAGGCGGCAGGCCAGGCGGTAACCCCGCCCACCCTTCAGGCAGCAGGTCCACGAAAATTCGCTCGCCAGCCACCATCAGGTTGACGTTGACTTTCTGTGTGAGCGCCATTCGAACGGCCATGCCATCCGGATCGCGGCGAACCGAGCCGATGTATTTGGGTAAAGTATCGGACAACTGATCGACAGCCATGTTGACGGGATTCTTGAACCGGATCACCAGAATGGCGCCCGCGATGACGGCCTCGGTCGGTACGCTCTCTTCGAATTTCAGAACGAGACGCGCAAATTTACCGGGCTCCGTGAGCGTGGCCTCACCCTTGACCGCTTGAGCGTGCGCCGGACTGAATAGCAGGAATGAGGAGATGAGCGACGACAGCACAAATGCAGCCGTCCGCGAACCGAAGGCACGGTCAACCTTTCTGGTGCGGTCAGCCGTGCAGGACATCCCGTGTCTTTCCATCCGGTCGTCGCGCCGGTGCGTGAGAACGAACCTAAAATTCGCCGATTAAGAACTTGTTAATCACAACGTTCAATTGCGCACCGACGTGGGTTTGCCATCGATCTTGGGAAGATTGCTCGCCGAATTGGACGAGTCCGTCCCCGCACGTCGCGCCAATTCGACCGTGAGCCGCTCGGCTGCTTCAGGCTGCATCTGCCCCATGATGTCTGACATTTTGCGCGGAGCGATCTGCGAGGCGATATCGAACAATACCGACATCTCAAGCCGATCAAAAACTTTTGCCGCATCTTTCGGCTTCATGCCTTCATACATCGTCACGATGCCCTTGAATCGCTGCGCTGCGGCCTCGTCCTTATTTTGTCCGGCGACCGTAATGCGAGCTTCCGTCGCCTTCATGTCTTCGATTTTGCCTTCAATCCGCTTCTCGGCCGAC
>JAPLPA010000490.1:2652-3688 GCA_026400415.1 Afipia sp.
TCGCGCGCACGCGTCTCGATTTCCTGGCGGCGCGATTGCAGCCGCTCCAGAACTGCGCGCTCCGATGCGGTGACAGGCCGGCTTTGATCCGGATAGACGACATTTGCATCAGGCGGACGCGTCGCCTCCGGCGCCTTTACGACCGGCATGTCTTCCTTTGGTTTGGCTGCCACCGAGCCCGTGATATCGGCGACATCGGTCGATTTGCCCGGCGATGGATAGTTGAACGTTTCCTGCGCCCAGGATTTCGGTTTCGGTGCCGGATTATCGTTGAGAATATATCCGCCATCCAGAAGCAGGCCCGACACCTTGAGCACGGCCAGGCAACTGATCGCGATCAACAGTGTCGGAATAATTCGGATATCGCGGATAATACTCATCATGCGGCGCGGCCGTGATCCCGTCTGCGTTCGGAGAATGCCTGCGCTGCTGCCAGAAGGGCTTTTGCGTCGGAGCGAGGAGCCGCCTGCGGCGGGGAAGGAATTTCATGCGGGCGCGCCGCAAGTGCGATTTGCGACAGCCGGTGCAGGATGTCTTCTCCAGTTCCGATCTGTTTTCGAAGTCGACCCGCCAGTTCCGCGCCATTCAGAAGCTGAGCACCGAGATTTTCATCGCACTCGCGCACCGTCACCTTGAGACCGCCGATAGCGCGCTCTGCAATCTCGGTCGCGGTCACAAGCTCCGCAATGGTGCCGCGCATCGATTGCTCGTCATTGCGAAGGAGCTTCAGTCGCTTGTTGAGCAGCGCGCAGTATCCAATGGTCAACATCAGCAGCGCTGCGACCAAGCTTTCAATCGCTAATCCGAATAAATGGCTCATTGTGCCTCCATCAGTTTGGTTTGCTCGTCTGCTTTCTCGAACATGGCGAAAGATGTGCGCGGCTTGCGCAGCGGCTTCATCACGCGAATGGCGACGCGATCACCTACTTTTCCCATCCGCCCCTCGCTTAAAACGACATCGCCACAGCGCACCGACACTAGCGCGTCGGGGCGAATATCAAGCGGAAGCGTATCGCCGACCTTCAGCGTCATCAGT
>JAPLPA010000425.1:0-1015 GCA_026400415.1 Afipia sp.
ACGCCGACATGCATCCCGGAAATCTGTTTGTCGATCCGCAAGGACGATTGGTTGCGGTCGATGCCGGCATCATGGGCCGGCTCGGCCTGAAGGAGCGGCAATTTCTCGCAGAGATTCTTCTGGGCTTCATCACGCGCGACTATCAGCGCGTCGCCGAAGTGCATT
Organism: Afipia sp.; assembly: GCA_026400415.1. Lineage (GTDB taxonomy): Bacteria > Pseudomonadota > Alphaproteobacteria > Rhizobiales > Xanthobacteraceae > Afipia. Next base: position 166 of record JAPLPA010000425.1, read on the forward strand.
TTGAAGCAGGCTATGTCCCGGCGCATCATTCCGTCGAAAATTTCGCGCAAGCGATTCGCGCCATCGGTGAACCAATCCACAATCGCGCCGCCGACGAAATCTCGATGGCAAAGCTGCTGTCGCTGTTGCTTGAAGTGACGGGCCTGTTCGACATGCGCACGCGTCCCGAACTGATCCTCCTGCAAAAGACAATGGTGGTGGTCGAAGGCGTCGCGCGCGGTTTCGATCCCAAGCTGGATATCTGGACGACCGCCGAACCGGTGGTGCGGGAATGGATCGAGCGCAATCTCGGCCCGCTCGGAAAAATCGAAGGCGCTGTCGCAGGTGCCGGCCAGCTTGGCCGCGTTCTGGCGGGGCTTCCCGCTATGGCTTCGCGATCGGTCGCAGCACTCAATCAATTTGAGGCGATGACCCGTGATGGGCTGGTGCTGTCTCCGGAAACAGTTGCGGCGATCGGCTCTGCGGAAGCCAAAAGCACCCGCTGGCAGACGGCGGCGCTATGGGTGATCGCGTTGGCGTTTCTCGGTATTTTATGGTCCGTGCGTCAGTGATTGCATTGCAATCATAAATTGCTTGCAATGCAATCGTCTGATAGACTCCCGGTGCCCTGGGAGATCAAATGGCCAGTCTGACCGTTCGCCAACTTGATGAGGCCCTCAAAGTCCGCCTGCGACTTCGCGCCGCCCAAAGTGGCCGGTCTGTCGAGGACGAGGTGCGGGTCATCCTGCGCGAGGCAACAGACCACGGGCATGCAGTCCCCAAATCGTCGACGCCCGTCCCGTCGCGCATCCTTACCTCTCCCTCTCGCCAAATACATGCAGCTGCCGGGACGCAGGGACCCCGCGTAACG
>JAPLPA010000425.1:1049-5228 GCA_026400415.1 Afipia sp.
TCCGCCGCCTTAAGGAGCGCGGTATTCACGTTCGCTGCGTGATGACGCGCGCCGCGCAGCAGTTCGTGACACCACTCACAGCGGGCGCGCTCGCCGACGAGCGCTGCTACACAGACTTGTTCGACGCCCAGAGCGAGTTCGATGCCGGTCACATTCGTCTGGCACGCGATACCGATCTGATTGTGGTCGCACCTGCTACTGCCGATTTGATGGCGAAGATGGCGCAGGGTCACGCCGACGATCTCGCCACCGCGATTCTGCTGGCGACGGATAAACCGATCTTGGTTGCCCCCGCGATGAATCCTTTGATGTGGAATAACGCCGCGACGAAACGAAATGTTGCGCAGCTTGCGCGTGACGGTGTGGCGTTCATCGGACCGGGTGCCGGCGAAATGGCCGAGGCCAATGAGGCCGGCGTAGGCCGCATGTCCGAATCGATCGAAATCGCAATTTTGGCGGAGAGTATGCTGCGACCGCCGCATGCGCGTCGCCTCGCCGGTAAAAAAATTCTCATTACGGCGGGGCCCACACATGAGCCGATCGACCCTGTGCGCTACATCGCCAACCGCTCATCGGGCAAGCAAGGCTACGCCATTGCTGCTGCGGCGGCTGATGCCGGTGCCGATGTGACATTGATTTCAGGCCCGGTCGATCTCGATGAACCTGCGGGAGTGCATGTGATCCGCGTGGAATCCGCGCGGGACATGCTCGTACAAGCGGAGCAGGCACTCCCCGCTGATGTCGCAATCTTTGCCGCAGCCGTTGCCGATTGGCGCGTTGCCAATGCTGGAGAACAAAAGATTAAGAAGACCCAATCCGGTTTGCCGAAACTGGATCTGACTGAAAATCCCGACATTCTCGCCACCATCGCAAAACTCAAACAAAGCCGACCAAAGCTCGTGATTGGCTTTGCGGCAGAGACTGAAAATCTGATCGCCAACGCAACCGCAAAACTCAAACGCAAGGGCTGCGACTGGATCGTTGCCAACGACGTTTCACCTGCAAGCGGTGTGATGGGCGGCGACCGCAACACCGTTCACATCATCAGCGCAGATGGGGCTGAGTCCTGGCCGTTGATGACCAAGGATGAAGTTGCCGACGCACTGGTGAAACGAATCGCTGACGCGATAGGGAAAAAAGCATGACCGATTCCATTGCCGTCGAGATTCAAATTCTGGCCAGCGCTCATGGGCTGCCGCTGCCCACCTATCAGAGCGCGCATGCCGCTGGCCTCGATCTTCTAGCTGCTATCCGCGACGATGCGCCCTTGACCCTGATGCCTGGTCATCGCGTATTGGTGCCGACAGGACTCATTCTCGCATTGCCGCCGGGATGTGAGGCACAGGTTCGGCCACGCTCAGGACTCGCACTAAAGCACGGCATTACAGTCCTTAACGCGCCGGGGACGATCGACGCCGACTATCGCGGCGAAGTCGGCGTACTTCTGATCAATCACGGCGACGCTCCTTTCACGATCAACCGTGGAGAACGCATCGCTCAACTGGTGATCGCGCCGGCTACACGCGCAAATCTTGTGGCAGTCGCGTCGCTATCGACGACTGGTCGTGGCAGCGGCGGGTTCGGCTCGACCGGACGTTAAGTTCCGCAAATGCCTCACCTTCGGCATCGACCGACGCCGAGAAATGCCATTATTTTCAGGCACGAATCGCGTTCACGGTCTGGACTCTTATGCGACGACTCCCGTTGAGGATATTGTCATTCGATTCGCGAGTGGCGATTGGGATCATTCATGTCAGGCGTGGTCGGGGGGATGCGTCGGACCTTGCTGTCGTGCACGTCGATTGTGCGCGTCGGCATCGCCAGCCTTGCCTCATTGCATGCCGCAACGCCAGCCTCCGCCAGTCAACACGGATTTATTGGCAGCTTGCTTGACGGCACATTTGCTCCACTTGCCGGCATCAATCGCCAGGAATTGGCCGCTCTTACTGTCGCAGCGGCAGTGCTGGGTTTTTCCGTCGTCGCCGCAATCCTTCTGATGCGAACCCGGGTGCGGGCTTCGGGTATCGAAGCGCGGCTGCTGTCGGAAAACCAAGCCTTGCAGGCCGAGTCGGACCGGTTTCGCGCATTATTGTTTGCGGAGCCGCAGATTCTGATTTCGTGGCACGCTGGCGAGGATCGTCCCGATATCAGCGGTGACTTGTCATTGTTGCTGCCGCATGGATCTCAGCCCGTCATTCAGCAACGTATTCTGGCATTCGGCACATGGCTGCATCCCGAACAGGCGCTCGAAATGGACCACGCCGTTGATGCATTGCGCGACGCCGGTGAGGGCTTCCGCCTCAACATGACAACATCGACGGGACGCAACATCGAGGCGATGGGCCGCGCCATCGGCGGACAAGCCATCGTGCGAATTCGTGAACTCTCGGGACTGCGTCTCGAGGTCGCGGAAACCAGCATTCAATATCGAAAACTCCTTGAGGAAACCGAAGCGCTACGCGCTTTTGCAGCAGCGATACCGATGCCCGTATGGGCGCGTCGCAGCAACGGAACGTTGTCGTTTGCCAACGCGGCCTACGCACAAGTCGCGGATGCAGCCGACGTGAGCGACGCCATCGCGCGAAATCTTCAAATTCTCGACCGCGACGATCACAACACGATGATGCAGGCCCTCACAAAGGATAGCGCCTTCCGTGCAAGACTTCCGATCGTTTCCGGCGGACAGCGGAGAACTTTTGACGTTCACGCGCTTTCGCTGAAAGACGGCAGCGCCGGCATTGCTATCGATGCATCTGAAGCGGCGGCTCTCACCGCAGCGCTAGAGAGAATGGCCGACGCCCAGCGGCGCATGCTCGATCAATTGTCGTCGGGCGTCGCAGTGTTCGATGAAAATCGGCGTCTGACATTTTACAACGATTCCTATCGCAGGCTCTGGGGTCTCGAGCCGGCTTTTCTCGACAGCAATCCAGACGATTCCAGTATTCTCGACAAGCTCCGCGTCACCCGCAAGATTGCCGAGCAACCGGATTTCCGTGCATGGAAGAACAAGCTGTTTGAAGCATACCGCGCGCTTGAGCCTAAAAAGGAACCTTGGTATTTGCCCGACGGTCGGGCGCTTAGCGTGGTTACCACACCCAATCCTGAAGGCGGCGTTACTTACCTGTTCGACGACGTAACCGAAAGCCTGAAACTTGCGCGTCAGAACGACGGCCTGATTCGCGTTCAACGCGAGACGCTCGACAATCTTGCCGAAGCCGTCGCGGTGTTCGGCAGTAACGGTCGGGCGCAATTATTCAATCCGCCGTTCGCGCAAATGTGGAAACTTTCCGCGGAGGAATTGCAGCAGCAGCCGCATATTGAAACCATCCGCGAATGGTGCAAACCATTGTTCGACGACCAAGCAACATGGGAAACACTGCAGGCCGCAATTACAGGCATCGACGACCGCAATCCTGTTCCGTTGAAAATCGAACGCAAGGACGGCAGCGTGCTGGACTGCACGACAATGCCGCTGCCCGACGGCGCAACGATGCTCACGTTCCAGGACGTCACCGACACGGTGAATGTCGAACGCGCACTGCGCGAGCGTAATGAAGCGCTGGTAGCTGCTGATCAGATGAAGATCGATTTCGTGCACCACGTGTCATACGAACTGCGTTCGCCGCTGACGACAATCATCGGCTTTGTGCATTTCCTGAGTGATCCGGCGACAGGCCCGATGACGCTGAAACAGAGCGAATATCTCAGCTACATCACGACCTCGACCAATGCGTTGCTTGCAATCACCGACAATATTCTCGACCTCGCAACCATCGACGCCGGTGCGATGAAGCTCAATCTCGGCCCAGTCGATCTGCGAAAGACCATCGAGGAAGCTACCGCAGGTCTTCAGGATCGGTTCGTCCGCGAGAATATCCGACTCGATGTCGAGATCGATGCCGGTCTCGGCCGCTTTGTGGCGGACGAGCATCGCATCGTGCAGGTGCTTTATAATCTGCTCGCCAATGCTGTCAGTTTTTCGCCGCCAAACGGCACGGTTCATCTCGGCGCGCGGCGCACCGACAATCGCGTGATTTTCTCGGTGTCGGACTCCGGTCCGGGCATTCCGGAAGACGTCAAGGACAAGGTGTTCGACCGCTTCGAAAGTCACGCCAATGGCTCACGACATCGCGGTGCAGGCCTTGGCCTCTCGCTCGTCAGATCATTCGTAGAAATGCA
>JAPLPA010000263.1 GCA_026400415.1 Afipia sp.
CCGTGCGTGGACCCGTCCGGTCCATCAGTCTCCCCAGCAGCGGGCTGAGTATCGCGGATATCAGGAAGCCGAACGAAAAAGCACCCGCAGTGACGCCGCGTTCCCAGTGAAACTCGTCAATGATCGGAGAGAACAAAAGCGAAAACGATGTTCGCGCGTTGACGCCAATTCCCATCGTGACAAATGTAACGGCAACGATAACCCAACCATAATAGAACGGCAGGCGGCGCATGCTCGGATTCCGGCTAAGTTTGAGTATTAATCGTAAGCCTTACGAACCCGCTGTTTGCCGATTGCTTCCCGATTCCGCAAGTCCAACCGCCCACAATGCAAACGCGTAAGCTGTCGCCACCTCATCGAGCCGGTTGAACCGCCCCGAGGCACCGCCATGGCCCGCGCCCATGTTGGTGCGCAGCAAAACGGGGCCGCCGCCGGTCATCGTGGCACGAAGGCGCGCGATCCATTTGGCCGGTTCCCAATAGGTCACGCGTGGGTCGGTGAGGCCGCCCATTGCCAAAATTGCGGGATAGGATTTTGCAGCGACGTTATCGTAGGGCGAATAGGACAGGATTGTCTTGAACGCCGCCACATCAATTATGGGATTACCCCATTCCGGCCATTCGGGCGGCGTCAGCGGCAATGTCTCATCCATCATTGTGTTGAGGACGTCGACGAACGGAACTTCCGCAACGATTCCCGCGAACAGGTCGCCGGCGCGGTTTGCAACGGCACCCATCAACATTCCACCGGCGCTGCCACCGTGGCCTACGATTTTTCCCGCCGACGTATATTTTGCGTCGATCAACGCGCGTCCTGCTGCGGCGAAATCGTCGAACGTGTTTGTCTTCTTCTCGCGCTTGCCGTCGAGATACCATCCCCATCCCTTGTCGGCACCGCCGCGGACGTGGGCGATAGCGTAAACGAAGCCGCGGTCGACCAGTGAAAGACGGTTGGCAGAGAACGACGCGGGTATTGCGTGACCATACGAGCCGTAACCGTACAGCAGCAACGGCGCATGCCCATTCGGTTTGAAATCGCTTCGATGGAGAATTGACACCGGGACTTCGGCGCCGTCGACTGCACGGGCCATGATGCGCATCGTCGCGTAGTTCGCGGGGTTATGGCCCGAGGGAATTTCCTGTCGCTTGCGCAAGGTTCGCTTGCGATTTTCCATATCGTAGTCGAATACTTCGGACGGGGTCGTCATCGACGAATATGCAAATCGCAAATTCGTCGTCTCGAACTCATAGCTTCCCATCGTGTCGAGCGAATAAGCTGCCTCGTCGAACGCGATAGCGTGTTCATTATCGGTTCGAAGATCGCGGATCACGATTGAAGGCAATGCGTTGGCACGTTCCAGCCGAACCATATGATTTGCGTATAGTTCGACGTCGATCACATAGATGCCGGACCGATAAGGTATCAGGTCTAGCCAATTTGCGCGAACTGGAGCGTTCAATGGCGCTACGGCGACTTTAAAGTCGATAGCGCCGTCCGCATTCGTCAGAATGAAAAGCTGATCGCCACGGTCATTGACGGAATATTGCACGCCGTCTTCGCGTGCCGCGACGATGCGCGGCTTGGCTGCGGGATCAGTGAGATCGATCAGATGTTGCTCCGACGTTTCGTGGTCGCCGCCGGCAATGATGCAAAAGCGTCCGCTTGCGCTTTCATGAATATGTGTGAACCAGCCCGAATCTTTTTCTTCATAGACCAGCCTGTCATCGCTTTGAGGCGTTCCAAGTATATGTCGGAACACTTGCATTGGACGATGGTTGTCGTCGAGCTTCACATAGAAGAAGGATTTTGAATCCGCGCTCCAGACCACGCTGCCATCCGTCTCTTCGACCATGTCGGAGGCATCGATGCCGGTAGCCCAATCGCGAACGCGAATCGTGAAATATTCCGAACCGCGTATGTCCGCGCTCCACGCGTGCAATTTGTGATCCGGCGAATGACGCGCTCCGCCAAATCTGAAGTATTTGGATTTGGCGGCCTGTTCGTCCCCGTCGATAATGACGCTGGCGTCACCGCCATCACGCGGCGAACGCACGATCAACTCGTGCTGGCCTGGCCGCCTTCACGAAATTTGTGAAAATATGCAAACCGGCCATCGGGGGAGGGGACGCTTGAATCGTCTTCCTTGATACGGCCCCGCATTTCGGCGACGATCTGTTTCTGCAGTGCTAACGTGTCGCCGAGCAATGATTCCGTATAAATATTCTCGGCTTCGAGATAAGCGCGGATGTCGGGATCGAGGACCGATGGGTCTCGCAGCACATCTTGCCATTTTTCGTCTTTGAGCCAGGCGTAATCATCGGTCACCGTCACGCCGTGAGCCGAAAATCGATGCGGTCTCCGCACAGCAATAGGAGCGGGAACAAGTTTGCGAGCGGTCATAAATTTTTCTTTCGGCGAACCTGAACTGTTCAGGTATTTGCTTTTGGTGCAGATACAACGCCTGCCAGGGCGAGAGTTGTGTGAAGCAGCACGTTTGCGCCAGCGGTGCAATCGGCCTGCGTTGCGTCCTCAAGCTCGTTGTGGCTGATGCCGTCTTTGCACGGCACAAAGATCATCGCGGCGGGCATCACACCTGCAAGGTTGCAGGCGTCATGGCCGGCACCGGAGGTGATACGGCGATAGGAATAACCCAATTGTTTAGTGGCGCCCTCGACGGCCTTGACAATTTCCGTGTTGAACACTGTCGGTTCTTTGCGCCAAATCTGATCGATTGCGATGTTTACTTTGCGGCGGGTGGAGATGTCTTTGACCGCGCTTTGTAGCGCGCTATCGAGCTTATCCATTGTGGCGGACTCGGGACTGCGGAACTCCGCCGAGAATTTAAGGTCGCCAGCGATGACATTCCGCGACGGATTGTCGATCGCCACTTCGCCGATTGTGCCGACTGCGTTCGGCCCATGATCCTTCGCGATTTTCTCGACGGCCAGTACGACTTCCGCAAATGTCGCCAGAGCGTCGCGCCGCAGCGGCATTGGTGTGGTGCCCGCGTGGCTCGCAAAACCCGAGATCGTGCCGTTGTACCAGACGATGCCCTGGCCGAGATCGACGACGCCGATGGTTTTTTCTTCGGCTTCGAGGAGCGGTCCTTGCTCGATGTGCAGTTCCACGAATGCAGCGAACTTGCGGGTGCCGACAGGCTCTATGCCGCGATAACTGATGGTGTCGAGCGCTTCGGCGACGGTGATGCCGTCATTGTCTTTGCGGCTCAGAATATCGTCGGTGGTGTATTCGCCCGCATAGGCAGCCGACGCCATCATGGCCGGCGCAAAGCGTGAGCCTTCTTCGTTGGTCCAGTTGCAGATGCAGACCGGCGCTTCGGTCTCGATGCCGGCATCGTTCATGGAACGGATGACTTCGAGCGCCGCAAGGGTGCCGAGAACGCCATCAAATTTTCCGCCCGTTGGCTGTGTGTCGAGATGCGATCCGATTCCAATCGGCGGCTTCGACATGTCGTGACCCGGACGAACGGCGAACATTGTGCCGAGCGCATCGACGCTGACCGTGCAACCCGCAGCTTCACAGGCATCGCGAAACCAGTCGCGGACCTGTTTGTCTTCGGCTCCCAAAGTCAGCCGCCGCACGCCTCCTTTTGGCGTGCCGCCAAATTTCGCAGTCTCATGGATCGCGTTCCAAAGTCTGGCGGAATCGATTTGAAGATTGGATTTGGTCAGCGTCATACCCTTCGATAGCCCAGGTTGGGTGCCGCCGGAAATCGCAGCCATGCCATAATTGCACTGCAGCAATTCGGTTGACTCGGCTCAAAGTGAGTGCTTACTCACGAGCATGAGCACCCTGAGACTCACGGGGGATTTGCGGCGGGAGCAAATCCTGGAAGCAGCGCGGCGTTGTTTCGCGCGCTTTGGTTATGCGGGCACGACGACGAAGAGCGTTGCAGCAGCTGCCGCGATTTCCGAAGGTCTGTTGTTCAAGCATTTTCCTACCAAGGCTGCGCTCTACGCCGAAATTCTAGTTGAGGCCTGCGAAGCCGATCCGGAAATGCACCGCCTGCTGGAGCTCGAGCCTTCGACATCGACACTGGTGACACTGATACGGGATATGGTTTCGCATTTTTTGCGCGCGCCGGAATTGCCCGATCAGGAGGAGGCGCAACGCATCCGTCTCATGATCTCGAGTCATCTGGGAGACGGAGAATTCGCGCGGCTGCTGTTTGAGAAAATCGGCAATCTGATCGGACCGGTTTTCACGGCGTCACTTGAGAGCGCTATCGCAGCTGGCGACGCCACACGCGTCGAAGGCGAATTGCTAAATCTTTTCTGGTTTGCGCATCAGGTCGTTCACATGATTGCGCTGACAAAATTGCCGGCAATTCCGTCTTTGCCTTATCCTGAGACCGACGTTTTCGAACGGCATGTTTGTCAGTTCATTCTGCGCGGAATCGGGCTGAAGGAAAAAGCGATTGCCACTTATTTAGGTGTTGAACCGTCACCATATCGGGCGGCACCACGAATTGCGGAAGGTGTATGACATGGATGCAAAAACTTCACCGTCTCAAAAGGCAGCTTCTTCGACCGAAAAACCGCGATCTGCTCCTGTGCAAATGAAGCGTTGGCTCATCATCGTCGGCGGCGCGCTTGCTCTGCTGGTTTTCCTGTTTGTGGGATTCAATGCTTTTCGCAGTTTCATGATTGCGAGATTTTTTGCCAATAACAAACCGCCGGCCGTGTCCGTCAGCGTTGCGAACGCTACGTCTGAGGTGCTGCCACGCTTGCTGCTCGGCATCGGCGATCTCGCTGCAGTTCATCAGGTGGATGTTACGACCGACGTGAACGGGCGCGTCACCGATATTCTTTTCACGCCTGGTTCGCGCGTTAAGGCAGGCGATCCGCTCATTCAGATTTTCGATGCTCCCGATCAGAGCGATCTTGCGAGCTTTAAGGCGCAGACGCTGGCTGCTTCCCTCGCACTGGACCGCGCGAAAGCGCTCGCCGCCAAGCAATTCGGCCCGCAGGCAACTGTCGATCAGGCGCAAGCCGCGTACGATCAGGCGAACGCGGCTGTTGCGAAGACTGAAGCGATCATTTCGCAGAAACGCATCAAGGCGCCATTCGACGGTGACCTCGGCGTTCGCAAGGTCGAACTGGGTCAATATCTGAGCGCCGGCACACAGATTGTATCGTTGACCGACTTGTCGAAGCTCTATCTGAACTTCACGGCGACTGAAAAAGTCCGAGCGGTTTTGGATGTAGGCCAAACGGTCCGCGTCGCCGTCGATGCATATCCGAACCGCGCCTTCGATGCCAAGATCACAACCATCGAGCCGCAAATCAGCGCGGACACGCGCAACGTCCGCATTCAGGCAACATTGGAGAATCCGGATCGCATTTTGCAACCGGGAATGTTCGCAACGACGAAGGTCGAGTTGCCCTCGGAAGGCGCCGTTATCACTGTACCTGAGACGGCGGTTGACTACACGCTCTACGGAGACTCGGTTTATCTCATCGAAGAAACGAAGGCCGAAGATGGAACGAGCAGTTTTAAGGCGACGCGAACTTTCGTGAAGACCGGCGATCGCGTCAACGGCAAGGCCGTGATCCAAAGCGGTATCAAGGCTGGCGATCGTGTTGTGGCTGCAGGACAGCTCAAGCTTCAATCGGGTTCGGCTGTCACGATTTCCGCCGATCCTCCACCACCCGTGCCAGCGCAGCCGCCGCGCAATTGATCCGAGAAGGAGCGCTGAGTCATGGCCTTCACTGATATTTTCATCAAGCGCCCGGTGCTGTCGCTCGTTGTCAGCCTGCTTATCCTGTTGATTGGTTTCAAAGCCGCGACAAGTCTCGGCGTGCGCCAATATCCTAAGTTGTCGAATACCGTGATCACGATTACGACGGCTTATCCCGGCGCGTCGCCGGCTCTGATGCAGGGGTTCATCACTCAACCGATCGAGCAGGCCGTAGCGTCGGCTGAAGGCGTCGATTACATCACATCCTCATCGGTGCAAGGCACGAGCACGATTTCGGTTTACGTCAAACTGAATTTTGAGCCGACCGCTGCGCTGACCGAGGTGAGCGCCAAGGTCAACTCGGTCAAGTATCTGATCCCGAAAGAATCCAACGATCCAGTCATTACGAAATCGACCGGCCAGACTACGGCCGTCATGTATCTCGGATTTTCGAGCGACGAACTCGGTGGTCCGCAGATTTCGGATTATCTCGTTCGCGTCGTGCAGCCAGTGCTTTCGACCGTAGATGGCGTTGCATCCGCCGACATTCTCGGCGCGCAAACGCTTGCAACGCGCATCTGGCTTGATCCGGCGCGTATGGCGGGTCGCAATGTCTCACCGGACGATGTCGCGGCTGCAATTCGCGCAAATAATTTTCAGGCCGCAGCAGGTCAGTCGAAGGGTTATTTTATCGTCTCCAACGTCACCACCAACGCCGACCTGACAAACATCGATCAGTTCAAGCGCATGACGGTCAAGGCGAAGGATGGCGGGTTTGTCCGATTGGAAGACGTCGCAGTTGTTGAACTCGGAGCGCAGAGCACGGATTCGAGCGTCGCGCTGAACGGACAAAGTGCAATCTTTATCGGCGTGCAGGCGACGCCGCAGGGCAACCCGCTCAACATCGTCACCGGAGTGCGTGCGCTGTTTCCGGAAATCGAACGCAATCTGCCGCCTTCTTTGAAGATGACCGTGGCCTACGATTCAACGAAGTTCATTCGTTCCTCGATCGAGGAAGTGCGCAATACACTGATCGAAGCTGTCGTCATCGTCGTGATCGTAATCTTTCTTTTTCTGGCCTCATTCCGTTCGGTCATCATCCCGGTCGTGACGATTCCGCTGTCGCTTGTCGGCGCCTGCATCTTGATGTTGGCCATGGGATTTACACTCAACCTTTTGACCTTGCTGGCGATGGTTCTCGCCATCGGCCTCGTCGTCGATGACGCGATCGTCGTGGTGGAAAACATTCACAGACATCTGGAGGAAGGCAAGTCACCGGTCGAGGCATCGCTTGTCGGAGCTCGTGAAATTGTCGGACCCGTCATTTCGATGACGATTACGTTGGCGGCCGTCTACGCACCTATTGGATTCCTCGGTGGGTTGACTGGCTCGCTGTTCCGCGAATTTGCCTTCACGCTTGCGGGCTCTGTTATCATCTCGGGTATTGTTGCCCTCACTCTCTCGCCGATGATGTGTTCGGTGCTTCTGCGAAGCGGCGGCGAGCAGGGCAAGTTTGCGAAAAAAGTCGATGAGGTTTTTGGAAGGATGACGCGATGGTACGGCCGCAAGCTGGACCGGTCGCTCGACTATCGTCCGATCACTGCATTATTTGCGCTCACAATCCTGTTTCTCGTCGGCTTTATGTATTCCTATTCGTCGAAGGAGCTCGCGCCGGAAGAAGATCAAGGAATTCTGTTTTCGGTAACGAAAGCACCCCAATACGCGAACATCGACTACACCGATTTTTATGGCAAGAAGCTCGACAAGGCGTTTGCAAGTTTTCCTGAAACCGATCTTCGGTTCATCATCAACGGAACGAACGGGCCGAATAACGGCATTTCAGGCATGATCCTGAAACCGTGGGACGAACGAACGCGGTCGTCGCTGAAGCTGAAGCCGCTTGTCCAAGGTGAATTGAGCAAGGTTGAAGGCGTCAACGCTTTCGCCTTCAATTTGCCGCCGCTGCCCGGCGGCCCCGGTGGATTGCCTATTCAAATGGTTATCAGCACGACGAGTGGTTTTCAGTCAGTATTTGAAGAAATGGAAAAGCTGAAGGCAGCCGCGCGGAAGAGCGGTCTCTTCATTGTCGCTGACAGTGATCTGGCCTTCAACCAGCCCGTCGTGAAAGTGGATATCAATCGTTCCAAAGCCAACGACCTCGGCATCACGATGGCGGCCATCGGCAATACCCTAGCCACGTTGCTTGGCGGAAACTACGTGAACCGGTTCAACCTTGAAGGCCGTTCATATCAAGTGATTCCGCAGGTGCCGCGGGGACTTCGTTTGTCTCCCGAGGCGCTCGATAATTATTATGTACCGACGACCGGCGGAAAGCAGGTGCCGCTCTCGACGATCGTGACCAGTACAACGTCGACTAATCCAAATGCGCTGACGCATTTCAATCAGTTGAACTCTGCCACCTTCCAGGCGGTCCCGATGCCGGGCGTAACTGTCGGCAAGGCAGTAGAGTTTCTTGAACAACAAGCCAAGGAACTACCGTCCGGTTACAGCCACGATTATCTGGCGGACTCTCGGCAGTATTTCCAGGAAGGTAATCAGCTCGCGGTGACGTTCGTCTTCGCGCTGATCATCATTTTCCTAGTGCTGGCGGCTCAATTCGAAAGTCTGCGCGATCCATTGGTCATTCTGATATCAGTCCCTATGGCGATCAGCGGCGCGCTCATTCCGTTGTTTTTCGGGCTTGCTACCATCAACATTTACACTCAGGTCGGTCTCGTGACCCTCATCGGCCTGATTAGCAAGCACGGCATCCTGATGGTGGAATTCGCTAACGATCTGCAATTGAAGGAAGGTCTCGACCGCCGGACTGCCATAGAACACGCTGCTCGCGTTCGCCTGCGGCCGATTCTGATGACGACAGCTGCAATGGTTACAGGCCTTTTGCCGCTACTCACGGCCAGCGGTGCAGGTGCTGCCAGCCGGTTCTCGATCGGTCTGGTTGTGGTCTCTGGCATGTCTATCGGAACGCTTTTCACGCTCTTCGTGTTGCCGGCGGTCTATACGGCTATCGCGACCGACCACCGTGCGAACGCCGATTCCGAGAGGGCAAAGAATATCAGGGCCTACGA
>JAPLPA010000325.1 GCA_026400415.1 Afipia sp.
TAGACGCAAGGGACTTAAAATCCCTCGGGAGCAATCCCGTCCGGGTTCGATTCCCGGCGCCCGCACCATCCATAACGTATTGTGGAATGATTTAATGATGAAGCGCCGCCGACACTTTGAACGAATGGCGCGCCGCATTTCACAATTGGCGATGCTTGGCGTTCTCGGAGTTTCTCTCGGCGCTTGTGCGACCGGCGGCGTGACATCGAGCGTTTTCGCTGATCCTTCCAAATACGATCTCTACGACTGCAAGCAACTGGCAGCGGAGCGCGTGAAGATTCAGACGAGGGTGGTTCAGCTTGAGGGATTGATTACAAAGGCAGAGACCGGCGTTGCCGGCGGGCTCGTGTCGGCGCAAGTTCAAGAGCAAGGGTTTGAGTCAAGTTGTTCATGCCCGCCTTTGCAGCAGCAATTGCGTCGCTGAGCCCGCGCCAGTCATCTCGACTCCTGCGCCACCGGCGACAACAAAACGAAAGCGCCAATAGGCTCGCATTGCCTGGCAAGGAGTACGGTCATCGCGACGCTTGAGGGACGGCGGGTTATCTGGGCGATGGCTCTGGGGCAGCTCGGAAGTTTGCTTCCGCATGTGGCGGTGCCTTCGGTGCTCGCACAGTACCTCATTCCCGAATGGCATTTGAGCGGCGCACATGCGGGCTTGCTCGCGGGCTCGTTCGCCGCTGGATACATGCTCGCTGTGCCGGTTCTGGCGACTCTGACCGATCGCATCGATGCGCGACTTGTCTTGATCTGGGGATCTGCGCTCAGCGCGTTGGCTACGTTGCTGTTCGGTCTGTTTGCGCAAGGGCTTTGGTCGGGTGCGCTGATTTGGGGCTTTGCCGGCATCGGCTTTGCCGGCGCATACATGCCCGGCCTCAAGGCACTGACGGATCGTCTTGCGCCTGGAGATTCATCGCGCGCCGTCACGCTTTATACATCGTTCTATTCCATCGGCGTGGGACTGTCGTTCCTTGTCGCGCAACTCGTGGCCGAGCGATGGGGTTGGCGCAGCGCTTTTTTTGTGACCTCGATCGGGCCATTGGCCATGATCGTCATTTGCGTCCTGCTAAACCCCGTGAAGCCGCATCCGTCGAAAGGCCGCTTGCTCGATTTCGCACCAGTGATCGCCAACAGGCCTGCGATGGGCTTTGTGCTCGGCTATGGCGCGCATTGTTTCGAGCTTTATGGAATCCGGACATGGATCGTCGCGTTCTGGACCTTCGTTGCGATGAGACATTCAAGTTCGGAGATTCTGTCGCCGATTGCGGTCAGCGTACTCTTCACAATTCTGGCAATGCCCGCGAGTGTGCTCGGCAATGAGATGGCGCTCAAGATCGGGCGTCATCGGGCCATCATGTCGATCATGATAGCATCGGCCGTCGTCGCGCTATTGATCGGCATCATGGCAGACAAACCCGCATGGATGTTGCTGGTGCTGCTTGCGGTCTATGCGGTGACGGTGCCGGCAGACTCCGGCGCCCTGACGTCCGGCATGACGATGGCGTCGAATCCGAAAAATCGCGGCGCAACGATGGCGCTGCATTCGACCGCAGGCTTCGCTTTCGCAGCGCTCGGCTCATGGGGTGTCGGTGTGGCTCTCGATGCGGCGGGTGGACCGCAAAACGCATCTGCATGGACAGCCGCGTTTTGTCTCATGGCCGCCGCGGTGCTGGTTGGGCCGCTGGCGCTGCTGTGGTCGAAGCGCTAGCCAGCGCGCCAGTTATAGATCCAGTTCTGCCGCGCCAATAAATTTCTTCCACCGACAAGCCTGATGAACTGATCGCGCCCAAACGCAAACGGCCCGCGCAGATGATAAATTTCTCCGGTCGTGCGCGCGGTCCGCTGAACCCGTGCCACGCGCGACGCGCGAAGTTTTTCGTAGCGCGCAAATGCGGCTGTGACGTTGTCTTTGCCTTCCTGCAGACACATCGCGACAACGGCCGCATCCTCAATCGCCATGCCGGCACCTTGCGCCACGAAAGGCAACATCGCGTGCGACGCATCGCCGAGAAGTGCTACGGTGCCATTGCCCCATACGCCGCCGTCCTTGATGCCGAACAGTGCCCATTTGCTCCAGCCCTCGACCGCGCCGATCAGCATGCGCGCAGCAATTGGCCAGTGCGGCGGCGAAAACAGGTCAGCGATTTCGGCGATGTCGCCAGGTTCGCTCCAGCCCGGCCGGTCCCATTGCCCGGTGACGATAGCGACGACATTGATGCGGCGACCATCCTTCATCGGATAGGCCACAATATGTGCGTTTGGCCCCATCCAGAGTTGCACACGGTTGGCATTGAACTCGCGCGGCAACTGGCTGGCATCGGCTGAGCCGCGCCACGCGATGCGCCCGCTGAATTGCGGTTGCACGTCGGGATGCATCTGATGACGCACGGTGGACCACACTCCATCCGCTCCGATCAGCGCCAAGGCCGGTTCCTGTTGACGGGACGAGCCTTTGCGCTGAACGACGGTCACACCCTTGGCGTAACTTGCAACATCCTCGAACTGGCATCCGAGCCGCAAGCGCGAGCAAAACCGACTGCAGGTCAGCGCGCCGGACGATCCAGTAGGGCGCGCCGTAACGCGCAGCGGCGGCAGCGCCGAGCGGGATTCGAGTGAGTTCCTTTCCGGTGCGCGCGGTCATCACCGAAATTGCGTCGGGCGAGATAATGTAAGGAGCGAGATCTTTTTCGAGGCCGAGATCGATCAGGACGCGGCTGGCATTCGGCGATAGCTGAAGTCCGCCGCCGGCTCCTTGCAGCCTTTCGGCGCGTTCCATGATGACGGCGCGAAAACCGCGCGCGGCCACACTCAGCGCGGCGGTCAAGCCGCCTATGCCAGCGCCCGCAATGACGATGCTACGCGATAAGGCCAATACGCGCCGATGTCCCTAAGCCGGAAATTGCCCCAGTGGCAGCTTCCATAGCGCAGTTTAGAACCGAAAGGACGCGCAAAAGTATGATGTGGTGAACGCGGAACGGGTTAAGCCGCTTTGTCCTTCAATACGCATTCGGGCGGTCGCGCTTCGCCGGCACCGAGATCGGTGGCATAGCGGAACAGCGTCGAGCAATAAGGGCAGATGATCTCGTTGTCGTTGCCGAGGTCAAGGAACACGTGCGGATGATCGAACGGTGGATTGGCGCCTACGCACATGAATTCGCGTGAGCCGATTTCGATGACGGCGACGCCTGCATCGTTCTGAAAGTGAGGGACAACGTGATCGGCCATGACGGATTGCCTTAAATTCCAAAATTGCGGTGGCACCGAAAGCGCGACACCGATTCGATATTAGCGAGTTGCAACGAATTCATATAGCGCCGCGTTCAATTCAAGGTCGAACAAGCACTGCCCACGGTCTGGATTCGACACAAATCCGCCGCCTTGGGAAAGCCCTTCTTTGGTTGGGGAGGTTGTGTCGCAAATGCGGCGTACCATCTTTCCGAAAGGCCAATAACTGGCTGGGATAGCGCTTTAGTATGAAGTCTGGATGGCAGATCGGTCTGGCGTTTGTGGGCGTTGCGGTTTCGGCAGCGGCCTTCGCAGTGCTGTGGCCGCATGCCCGTGATGCAGGCACGCTTTTGCTTGTCCAGGACGATCCGGTGGCGCTGTCCGACATGCAGATGAAGTCCGCATTGCGGAATGATCCATCCACGATTTCCCAGAATGTCGATGCGGCGCTGTCGTCCAACGACGCCGACTTGGCCAAGAGCTTTACGGATTTGGCCGCCGACAAGTATGTTCCGGTCGAGCCAGATGTTGCTGCGAAGGTCGATGCGGCGGTGGCCGAGGAGAATTCGACATCGAATACCGCGCGGCGCTTCGCCAAGGGGTTGATTACCGGCGAAGCGGACGACGTGGCGAGCCTGTCGGGAACGGTGGCGGGCGATCTGTTCGTGTTCGGCGATGTCCGCGATGTCATCCGCGAGGGCAAGCGCCTCGTTATGGGCGAGGACGCTGATCGGCTGGTGCTTGGTCTTGCGACCGTCGGCATTGCGGTGACGGCGGCCACTTATGTATCGGTCGGCGGCGCGGTACCGGTGCGGGCGGGACTGACCATGGTGAAGGACGCCCGCAAGGTCGGCAGGTTAGGTGCTGGTTTGACCGAATGGGCCGGGAGTTCCGCGCGCGGCGTGGTCGACGCGCCGATGCTGCAAAAGGCCGTTGCGGATGCTTCGATCGCGCGGCCTGGCCAAACCATCAGCGCGGTAAAGGCCGCGTTCAAGGCCGAGAAGGCCGGCGCGCTCGTGCGGCTTGCGAAGGATACCGGGCGCGTGGCGGAAAAAGCCGGCACCAAAGGCGCACTCGATGTGCTGCGGATCGCGGATGGACCTGCAGATGTTGCGCGCGCGGCACGCTTGGCGGAATCCAAAGGCAGCCAGACGCGGGCGATCATCAAGGTTCTTGGACGTGGCGCGCTGTTGCTGGCGGCGGGTGCGTTTAATCTGGCGTGGTGGGTCTTTGCGGCGTGCCTTGCAATGTTGGGATTTCTTGCATCGATCAAAGCCACGACCGAGCGGCTGACATATTCATATCTGCAACGAAAGAAACTGAAACGCGCGCGGCGCGAGTTGGCGGTGTTGCAAAATTCAGCGCTTGCCGCATGACGCGACTGGAAACATTCATCGCGTTTAGCTAAACCCCTCCCTCCCTCCCTCCCTCCCTCCCTCCCTCCCTCCCTCCCATACAACATGGACTGACCGATGCCGAGCTTTCACAACGGCTCCGTTGAAATTGCGTATCTCGATGAAGGTGAGGGCGATCCGATCGTCCTTATTCATGGGTTTGCATCGAGCAAGAATGTGAACTGGGTTTATCCACTCTGGGTATCGACACTCACCAAAGCGGGTTATCGCGTCATTGCGCTCGACAATCGCGGTCACGGTGAATCTTCAAAGCTCTACGACCCCGAGCAATACAGCATCGGCGCGATGGCTGGCGACGCGCGTGCGTTGATGGAT
>JAPLPA010000237.1:0-6205 GCA_026400415.1 Afipia sp.
CCAACCAGGGGCCGTGAAAATTCGAGACCAGATATTGCGGAATCGCGAAACTTAAACCCGCCACCAAGATCGCTGGCCAAATTTGCAGCATGCCCCTAAAACCAGCAAAAGCCCAGATCAGCCAGAATGGCACCAGCAGCGAGAAGAAGGGCAACTGCCGTCCAACCATCGCGCCCAGAATGTACGGGTCAAAGCCGGTGACGGACGCAAGACCCTGGATCGGGGTGCCCAGCGCGCCGTAGGCGACTGGCGCCGTATTGGCGATCAGCGACAAACCCGATGCCGCGAGAGGCGAGAAGCCGAGACCGATCAGCACAGCGCCCGTAATTGCAACCGGCGTACCGAAGCCTGAAGCACCTTCGAAGAAGGCGCCGAAAGCAAATGCGATCAGAAGCAACTGAATGCGGCGGTCGTTGGTGACACCACCGATCGCTCGCTGCAGCAATTCAAACCGTCCCGTCTCAACCGTGATGCGGTAGAGAAAGATGACGTTGAGAACGATCCAGCCGATCGGGAAGAACCCGACGACAACGCCCAGCAGCGATGCTCGGATCGACATGTCGGCCGGCATGGTGAAAACGAAGATCGTAATGATATTGGCGACGATCAGAGCGATGATGGCAGCAAGATGCGCCTTCACCTTGCCGCTGGCGATTAACACCAGCAGCGTAACCACCGGCAAAGCTGCGGCGATCGTCGATAGCGCCGCGTTGCCGAGCGGATTATAGATTTGATTCCACATGGACGTTTCTCCCCCACGTTATAGTTGTGAACGCAGGCCAGAGCGTGGTTGGCACATTGCGATGGAGATGAACCCCCCGGCCCTTCGCCTGAGAGGCATGCTAGGTTGAAGCGGGGAGTCGGGACAAGATGCCGCGGCTACGGGTTTTTACTACTTTAGTCTAATGTTCCAGATTGCCCTTACGTTTCAAAGGCTTTGAAGGAACCTTTCCGGAGAAATAATTCTGTGAATGGTATCGGTTCTACGATTGCGGCAGTATGGCGCGTATCAATCCCTTATTTTCGTTCTGACGACAGATGGGCTGCGCGCGGCTTGCTGGCTGCGGTTATCGCACTCGAACTTGGCTCAGTCGCGATCTCGGTGTTGCTGAATACTTGGAACAACCGGTTCTATAACGCTCTCCAGGAACGTAACTGGGATAATTTCGTCTACGAGCTGAGCTACTTTACCGTCTTGGCGATGATCTTCATCGCAATCGCGGTGTATCAACTCTATCTAAATCAATGGCTGCAGATCCGCTGGCGGTCGTGGATGACCACGCACTATCTTACTGGCTGGCTCCATCACGCCAATCACTATCGGATGCAGCTGCAGGGTGACGCTGCAGACAATCCCGATCAGCGCATCACCGACGATGTGAAGCTGTACGTCGACCGCACGCTAAACATCGGCATCGGTGTCTTGAGTTCTATCGTTACGCTGTTTTCGTTTGTCGTTATCTTGTGGAGTCTGTCGAATGCAGCTCCGTTACATCTGTTCGGGAGGGATATCGACTTTCCCGGATACATGGTGTGGGGAGCGTTGATATATTCCGCGCTCGGAACGTGGCTGACACATCTCATTGGCTGGCCGCTCGTCGGCCTCGACTTTCGTCAGCAGAAATACGAAGCGGACTTTCGATTCAATCTGGTTCGTGTACGAGAAAATTCCGAACAAATCGCGCTGTTGCACGGCGAAATAGCGGAGCGCGACCGGCTGTTGACGCGATTTGGCCTCGTGTTCGAGAATTGGCTCGGCATCATGGTCCGAACCAAAAAAATAACTGCTTTCACGTCCAGCTATTCGCAGGCATCGGTTATCTTCCCTTACGTTCTTGTTGCACCAGCTTACTTCGCAGAGAAAATCCAGCTCGGCGGCATGATGCAAACCGCGTCGGCCTTCGGCAGCGTGCAAGGCGCACTGTCGTTTTTCATCAGCGTGTACCGGCAGTTGGCGGAATGGCAGGCCGTGGTTGCGCGGCTCGACGGATTTGAAGCCGGAATCGATTTGGCGGAATCCCTTGCGGCGAACCCATCGACGATCCGTATCGTACCGGGGGCCGCAGCGGACAAGATAGAGGTGCACAACCTCGCGATCAGATTGCCGAATGGCGACGCATTACTCGATGCATCCAACCTCACTTTCCGGCATGGCGAGCGCACACTCGTTACTGGACCTTCAGGAGCGGGAAAATCCACGCTGTTGCGCGCGATCGCGGGGATCTGGCCTTTCGGAAGCGGCGCAATCGAAATACCGCAAGACGCCACGCTGATGACACTGCCGCAGCGGCCGTATTTTCCTGTCGGGGCATTATCCGCTGCGATTTCCTATCCTGCGAAGGACGGATCGTTCTCAGCTGAGAAACTTCGCGAGGTTTTGACGCAGGTGGGACTTCCCGCGCTGGCGGCCAAGCTGAACGAGGACGGGCACTGGAATCGAACGCTTTCGCTCGGCGAACAGCAACGTCTCGGAATAGCACGCGCGCTTCTGCAGACGCCGCAGTATCTCTTCCTCGATGAGGCAACCGCATCGCTGGATGAGCCTTCCGAAGCAATGCTTTACGGGCTGATTGCAGAGAAACTCCCTGCCACCACAGTGATCTCAATTGGACATCGCACTACGCTTGAAGCATTCCACCAGCGGCAGGTTGGGCTCGTGCGTTCCGGTGCCCGATTCACGATCGGCGACGAATCAGGTTCCAAGCCGGCCTAGGGCACCGCTCGAAGAACCAAATCGAGGACAATAGCCGGGCTAGAACCACCGCTCCGGCCAATGCCGGTGCCACAGCCAGCGATGCCAGACAAAGGCGAATGCTGTGAGCACAACCGCGCCCACCAGCACCGGTGACAGTAAAAATTGCCACGGCAAATTCGCAGACACCACAAGCAACGGGTCGATGCCGGCTGGGGGATGGAACGTATCTGTCAGCATCATCATAAGAACTGCTAACCCAACGGCGACCGCGGCGACCCATGGCTGCGGTCCGATGATTTTAACCAACACAAGCCCTACCAGCGTTGAGATGACGTGGCCTCCGATCAGTGCGCGAGGTTGGGCGGCTGGTAACTCAGGCGAGCCGATAACAAGCGCAATTGAGGTCGCAAAGGGTATCACTGCCAAGGGATATTCGAATTCGGCCGACATCCATTCCATGACGCCGATGGCAATGGCGGCACCCGTTCCCGCAATCGCTCCCACCATGAGCAGGCGGTCACCAATTTTCTTGCGGTAGGCCGATATCGATTGTCGCCAGTTTTCGGTCACGTCAAACCAGTGTTGAAAGATGCCATTCCCCAAACAAAAAGGGCGGCAGATTTCTCTGCCGCCCTTGATGATCGAAGTAAAAAGTTACTTCAGGTTTGTCATCGCGGTCAGGTCGAAACCAAGCTTCGCAATGAAGGCCGAGCCGCACCAGTTGGAGACAAAGCCACCTGGGTTGTTTGGAGTGGCACCAGGAGCGCCGCCAGCGCTCGCGTTAAATGCGCTTGTGAAGACGTTACAATCAGCCTTCGACAGATTGGTGTCCGAGTAACGCAGATCGAGGGTGAACACCGACTTGGTGAAACCGATGCCTACGTTCCAGGTATTGTAATCTGCATAGTTCACGCCGTTCGGGAAGAACGATGGGAGAATGCCTGCAACCGTTCCGTAGAAGATGCCCGAAGTACCCAGCCACTGACGACCGAATTCACCCGACACGTACGAGCCCATGCCCCATGGCAGGACATTTGCTGGCGCGGTGTACTTACCGGTGATCGAAGCATAGGTGCCGTTGGCACCCGAATTCAGGAAGTTCGGCGAGTAGAACACATTGCCGCCCATCGAGAAGTTGTCGTTAAAGGTGTAGTTCACCTTGCCGTAGACTTCGTAGAACGACACGTCCTTCTTCATCGGGTTGCCGTTCAAAGGAATGTTGAAAACGCCAACGCCGCAACCGAGGCCCATACATTCTCCACCTGGATACAGGTAGCCCCAGACACCGAAGTCGAATGCAAATGCGCCGAAGGTTGGGCGGATGCCGCCGTAGATATCGACTTCAGCAGCTGCGCGGTTGGTGAACGAGATGCTCTCGAACGACGTACCGACATATAGCTGGAGGTTCGGGTTGATGTTGTAGCGTGGCTCGAAATAAGCGGTCACCGATGGCTGGTGATTTGACTGAGTGACACCGCGGAAGATGTAGTCACTCATAATGGCCGCGCCGAACGCGATATCCCAAGGATCAACAGCGGCAACCACTGGAGCCTTCTTGTAAACCTTCGCGCCCATATCAGCTGCCGAAGCAGCTCCCGTGGACAGACCGATCGCAACAAGTGCTGCGACTGACAAACTTACTTTCTTCATGACGATCGCCATCATCGTTTAAAATCCAGTCCGATTGCCGAAGGTCCGAATGACAAGCGTTAATCGACTGAGTGAATTGCTTTTCGTGGTCCCAATTTGCTGGTCTAATCACGCGGAGATAAGCAAAAAACCCAAGCAAATGCCGCCTTTTTAGGCGTTTCGACTGTTCGAAGCGATGTTCTGCCGCAGTGTGGCATTCCAACAACAGAATCTTGCCGTAATTGAGCTTTTTTCGACGGAAATCTAGGGAATTACACATACCGCCCTTGACCTCGGGCCTTCGAATACGCGAGCCGCCTGCCACCCACGGGCGGATTTCATCGAATCGGCGGTTTGAGGCCTAATCAACGGGCCAGCGCACAGAAAAGGCCGCAGCAATTGATGCCACGGCCTTTGTATTGTCACGTCATGACCGCTTTCTGCGGTCAATGGCCTCAATTATTGCTGTCATCCTTGTTGCCGGAGCCGAAACCCGACGACCAGGTCGGCGCGGGTGCCGGAGCCGGAGCGCGCTGTGCCGGGTTCAGCCAGCTCATGCTTGGCGCAGACGCGGCGGGCTTTGGCATCATCGCAGGCTTCGCGGCCGGTTTCGACGCGCTCTTCTTCTTGGCCGACTTTTTCTTCGCCGACTTCTTTACGGCCTTCTTTGCCGATTTCTTCTTCGAAGATTTTTTGGCCGATTTTTTCTTCGCCGTTTTTTTCTTCGAAGATTTCTTCGACTTCTTAGATTTTTTGGCGGATTTCTTTTTCGCCATCATCGACTTTTTCAGCTTCTTGTTCTTCTTGCCTTTTTTCTTCTTCTTCGATTTAGCCATTTGTAGTCCTCCATCTTCAGCCGAAAAAATTTGTCGGCGTTCAAGCACTCCCAACGCGGGGGCTCTTCATCGATCCTTTGAACGATTCAGGGGGAGGTCCGCCTGTCGCCCAGTCAAGAAGTTCGACCGTATGCACGACAGGGAAAGACTTTCCATCACCGTTCGAACTCAAACCAATCTGTACCATGCATCCGATGTTGCCTGCGGCGACAATATCCGGCCTGGTCGATGCGATGTTGGCGATCTTTCGTTCGCGCAACTTCATCGCAATGTCGGGCTGGAGGATGTTGTACGTTCCCGCCGAACCGCAACACAGATGACTCTCAGGCACATCTTTTACCACGAATCCGCTCTTGGAAAGCAATTCTTTCGGAAGCTGTGTGATTTTCTGGCCGTGCTGCAGGGAGCATGCGGAGTGATAAGCGACGACGAGATCGTTGTTGTTCGATGGCCATGCAATATCCAGACTTCCCAGATACTCGGTCACGTCCTTCGCAAGCGCTGATACGTGCACGGCTTTTGCCGCGTAGACCCGGTCCTCTCGCAGCATGTAGCTGTAATCCTTGATGGTCGTGCCGCAGCCCGAGGTCGTCACCAAGATTGCGTCGAGCCCGTTCCTGTCGGCTTCATCTGTCCACAACTCGATATTGGCCCTCGCCCGCCTCAACGCATCATCGTCGAGACCCATATGGTGCGTGAGCGACCCGCAGCATTGCTCGTCCGCAATCAGCACCACCTCGATACCGTAACGGGTGAGCAGACGGATCGCGGCCTGGTTGATTTCCGGCGCAAGCACCTGCTGTGCACAGCCTTGAAGCAGCGCCACGCGACCGCGCTTGTGACCTTGGGCGGGGAACACGTTCCCGCCACGCGGTCCCGCAGCTGGCAGAGAGCGCGGGGTCAGCGCCAGCATAGCGCGAACACGGTCGAAAAATGTCGGCGTCGTGCGGCCTTGCGGCCGCGAAGGCAACAGTTGGGTGAGCGGTTTGGCAAGCCCGGCCAAAATCATGCTCATTCGAAACAATTTCGGACTGGGTAGGACAAT
>JAPLPA010000237.1:6229-12223 GCA_026400415.1 Afipia sp.
CCCGCAGTGCGCGCTCGAGCAGTGGACGTGAATAATCCTTCTCGATCTTAACGCGACCCTGATCGACCAGATGCATGTAGTTCACGCCCGATGGGCAAGTCGTCATGCAGGCGAGACATGATAGGCAACGGTCGATGTGCTTAACGACTTCCTTTGTCGGCACACGGTCGTTCTCAAGCATGTCCTTGATGAGATAGATGCGGCCACGAGGACTATCGAGTTCATCGCCAAGCAAGACATAGGTCGGACAGGTCGCAGTGCAAAAGCCACAATGGACACAGGCGCGCAAAATCTTGTCCGCCTCGCGAATGTCCGGGTTGGCCAGTTGCGCCAGCGAAAACTCCGTCTTCATGCTTTTACCATCCGGCCGCGATTGAGAATATTTTTGGGGTCGAAGCTTTCCTTGACACGTTGACCCAGCGCCGCAACCCCCGCGCGCTGAGGGTGAAATACATCGACAACGCTGCGCACCTGATCGGTCGCGCGTAT
This sequence comes from Afipia sp., assembly GCA_026400415.1. Lineage (GTDB taxonomy): Bacteria > Pseudomonadota > Alphaproteobacteria > Rhizobiales > Xanthobacteraceae > Afipia. The sequence goes on from JAPLPA010000237.1 coordinate 6,719, forward strand.
AAGCGTGGCGTGACCTTCAATGTCTTTGAGGCGTTCGCGCAACATCGACGCATGCGCATCGGGTGCGGGAGGGAGTGCTGCCCAGATCAAGCCGCCACCCCAGTCGTAGTTTACCTCGCCACCGGTATCGCGCGATAACGCCTGACCGAAAGCCCCACCGGCTGCCGGAGGGCATACGATCCGCCACACCGGCCATGAGCCGAGAGGCCCGGTTGAGGCAAAGATCGCAACATCGCGAATGGCAGCCCAGATGCCGGCGGATTGATCACCCTCAATCATGCTCACTTGTCCAAAGGACGATAGTTTACCGCTCAGGGATTTGGCCCGATCGAGCACGGATGCGCCAATGCCTTCGAGCCGGATCAATGTCACGCCGCCTTCTGGTGAACCAATATTCTTCAGGGCATCGACCGCGCCTCGATGTCGAGAGGCAGGAAGGTGTGATGCGGCTGAAACGTCGAACGAGGATCCGAGTGCAGCAATCATTGCGCGGCCAGCCATAACTTCATCAAGTCCAAGCAGAACCAGGGTTCGTTCGCTTTCAGCCTTCGGCATCACTTTCAAAGTCATCTCGGTCATGACCGACAGCGTTCCCCACGAGCCGGCTAACAATTTGCAAAGATCGTAGCCGGTGACATTCTTCACCACGCGTCCACCAGCCTTAAATGAATCTCCAAACCCCGAAACGCCGTTGAAACCGAGAAGGTGATCGCGCGCTCCACCCGCTTTGATACGCCGTGGCCCTGCAAGTCCCGCAGACACAGCGCCGCCAATAGTGCCAGCGCCACGCGGAGTTCCCAGCAGCAGCGAGGTATCCATCGGATCGAAGGCAAATTGCTGGTTTTTCGAATCGATCAGCGACAGTACGTCCGCCATTGGCGCGCCAGCCTGCACCGTCAGCACCAGTTCGTTCGGTTCGTAAAGCGTCACGGCGTTGAGCGCAGATAAATCAAGCAACGCATTGGTCGCCATCGGCTGACCGATCGCGCGCTTGGTGCCGTGGCCGACAATTTCCAGCGGCTGCTCGGCGGCGATCGCGTCGCGCACCGCCAGCTCAACGTCTTTCGCATCACGTACTTTGAGTGTGTCCACGACGTCTTCCGATCAAAAACGCGGAATGTCGGGAAAGGCGAGCTTGCCGTGGTGAACATGGACCCGGCCCAACTCGGCACACCGATGAAGCGTCGGAAACACTTTCCCAGGATTGAGCAAGCCCTGCGTATCGAATGCACATTTCAAGCGCTGCTGCTGCGCAAGATCAATGTCGCTGAACATCTCCGGCATCAAGTCGCGTTTCTCGACGCCGACGCCGTGCTCGCCCGTCAGCACGCCGCCCATCTCGACGCACGCTCTTAGAATATCTGCGCCGAAGGCTTCGGCCTTGTCCATCTCCTCGGGGATATTTGCATCATAAAGAATAAGCGGATGCAGATTGCCGTCTCCGGCGTGGAACACGTTGGCGACGCGCAATCCATATTTTTCCGAAAGATCGCGAATGCGGGCCAGCACCGCCGGCAGTTTACCGCGCGGAATGGTGCCGTCCATGCAAAGGTAATCCGGCGACATGCGCCCAACTGCGGGAAACGCAGCCTTGCGGCCCGCCCAGAACAGCAACCGCTCCTGCTCGGAGTTCGAAATCTGCAACGTCGTCGATCCGCAGGTGCGCGCAATCTTTTCCACACGCGCGATCAGCTCATCGACTTCGACGCTTGGACCGTCGAGTTCGATAATCAATAGCGCCTCGACATCGAGTGGATAGCCCGCATGGACAAACGCTTCAGCGGCGTGGATGGCATTTTTGTCCATCATCTCCATGCCGCCGGGAATGATGCCCGCGCCGATGATATCGGCAACACACTGTCCTGCCGCTTCGATCTCTGCGAAGCCGACCATCAGCGCCCGCGCCGTCTCCGGCTTTTTCAAGATGCGCACCGTCACTTCTGTCACCACCCCTAACAAACCTTCGGAGCCGGTGATGATTCCCATCACGTCGTAGCCATCGGTTTCAGGTGCCTTGCCGCCGATACGCAGGATTTCACCCGTGATCAGGACAAACTCGCAGCCGAGTACGTTGTTTGTGGTCATTCCGTATTTAAGACTGTGAACCCCGCCGGAATTCTCCGCAATGTTCCCGCCGATCGAACAGGCGATCTGCGACGATGGGTCCGGCGCGTAGTAAAATCCTTCGTGCGCAACCGCCTGACTGATGGCAAGATTAGTGACGCCCGGCTCAACGACGGCAACCCGATTGTCGAAGTCGATTTCACGGACTCGCTTGAATTTGCCAAGACCGAGCAGGACGCCATCCTTGAGTGGTAGCGCGCCGCCTGACAGCGAAGTCCCCGACCCACGCGGAACGACCTTGATGCCGTTGTCGTGGCAATATTTCAAAACTCGCGAGACCTGCTCGGTGGTGTCCGGCAAAACCACGACCATCGGCGGCTGGCGATAGGCGGTCAACGCGTCCGATTCATATGGCTGCATTTCTCGTTCGCTGGAAATGACCCCCTCGCCCGGCACGATCTTGCTCAATGCAGCAATAATTTCATCGCGACGATCTAATGTCGTCTGATCCGCTTCCGGCATCATGATGGTCATTGCAATTCTCCAGAGCGCGTCTCGTCTCAGCCGGCGAGCGCGCTCATTTCCCGCTTCGCCGGAAGGGCCGGCATCACCGCCTGGACCACGAGGCCACGGGCGCGGGCATCGAGGACGCCGACAGCTCGCAGTGCGAATAGCGTGATTGTCTGCACGGCATCGCGCAGCTTGGCCGGATCGTCAAGGTCGGCCGGTGCCAACGGCCCGACGAGCGATTCATGCAACGCGCCGATCAGAGCGGTTGCTGCCAGCGCTGTATCCTGCGTCGGCAAGTGTCCGGCACGCATTGCGGCATCGATGCGCAATTCCATTTCGGCGGCGATCTCCCGGCGGCTAGCCATCCGCGATTCTGTGACATCGACGTCGACTGGCTCAGCCAGAATACCCCATGCCAGTTTTCGGTTTGACACCACGTGCACGGCGACCGTGGTGACGGCAGCAGCCAATGCGGAAGACGGTCCGGGCGCGGCATCTGCGGCACGGCGGATCGCCGACAATTCCGCGCGCGATACATCGGCTATCAATTCGGAAATCAAATCAGCTTTGGATGGGAAATAGCGATAGACCGTGCCGGCAGCGACGTTGGCGCGCGTGGCGACCGGCGCAATTTGAACCGCTGCCATTCCACCGTCCGCTGCGGCGTCACGCGCAGCATTAAGAATAGCATTGCGGCGCGCGGCGAGCCGCTTCACGACCTGATGAGTTCGCCTGTAAACCATTGACGAGATTTGTCTCCCTGAAAGAACTGAACAACAATTCAAAACAGGAAACAAGTTCTTTGGTACGCAGAGATAAAAATTCGCAGCGCAACAAAATACTTACACGCGTGAAGCATTCGGCCCAAACGATTCGCGATCTTGGTTCCATGAGTCATTTGCGCGGCGAGCGATCAGCCACGCAACGATGAGTGCCGCCATGAACCCAACCGGCGCGACAACGAATTGAAACGAAACCAGCAATGCAGTCGCAACCCCTAGTGCGGACAATTCATGTTTTCGGAATCCATCCGCAAGACCCATGCGAATTATCAGCGCCATTGGAATGGCCAGAACCACCATGTCGTAGAGATAGAGATACGGCGTCGCTAGCAATGTTCCAGTCGCCAATGCGGCAGCCTTGATCTCGAATGGCACACGCCTTCGCCACAGCATAAACAGCGCTACGGCAACGACGCCGGTGACACTCCATTGCAGAGCCCACGCAAGTTGATCGCTGCCGCCGAGAAAACGCGTCAAAGATAGCGCGCTTTGCATCTTACCGAACTCGGCAAACCCGTCGGACAAGAATGCCTGCGAGGCACGCGGTAACCAGTGCAAGAAAGCCACCCAGGTTTCGGTGCCGAAGACCAACCAAGAAACTGCCGCCACTAGAATCGCTGTAACGGCTGCTGAAAAGAATGTACGCCAATAGCCGCCCGCGATCAGCACGAGCGGAAAAAGCAATCCGTATTGCGGCTTGTAGGTCAACAGGCCAAGGCAAATGCCAGCAAGAACCGGCCGCTTCGGCATCAGGTATAAAGTACCGCCGATCAGCGAGGCGGTGAGAAACCCGTTCTGCCCGATCATCACGTTGACCAACGCCACAGGAAACGCGCATGCGATCACCCATCCTACCCGATGATCCGTCAACGCGCGGATCGTCAGCAGATAGGGAATGAAACTCATTGCCATCCAGCCGACGAAAGCCATCGTGTAAGGCAACTTCGCCAGAAATGCCGCGATAAAAAGAAACGGCGGCGGATAGTGCCAGCCGAAATAGCCGTCGAAATTCTGGCCGAGGACGATCTCTTGCACACGCTTATGCGCGTCCCAATCGTAGGCGGCGGCAGGATGGCCATCGAGCGCGAGTTTTCCCGCAGCATAAACATTGGCGAAGTCGGTCGGGATTCCAAGCCCTGCGGTATCGAGGACCCACTGACCGGACACCGCTGAAACAATAAGCGAGAAAGCGTTCATCACGCACAGTGCGAGACAAACCGAAACGAGGATTTGTGGAATGTCAGGTGGCGCGCCGCTATGGGAAGTCGGCGTCATGGTCATCGCTGTTCGCATCAGGTTTGCAACTGCGGAAGCTTTTGTGGCGCGGCTTGCTCGTTGGTTTCTACCACTCCGAAAAGGCCCGCGCGCCCTGCGACCATCGCGGCCATAATAAGGGTCGCGGCGAAGCCGGTCGGCGCCCCGACAACTGGGTAGATAAAGAGCAGCGCCAGAATAATTCCAAGCGCCGGCAGCTCATAGTTGCGGAAACCGCTCTTGAGGCCGACGCGGATCATCAGCGCCACCGGAATCGCCAGAACCATCACATCGTAAAGAAACAGATATGGCGTTGCGAGCAGCGTACCTGTCGCAAGACCTGCTGCCTTGATCGAATAGCGCACACGGCTGCGCCACAGCGCAACGAGTGCGCAGGCGACCAGCGCCGTCATGGTCCACTGGCAGATCCAGGCGAAGTGTTCAGTGCCATCAAAGAAGCGCACGGTCGCAAAGATGCTCTGCATCTTGCCCCACGGCGCACGGCCCTCGGACAAAAATGCTTGCGACGCCATCGGCAGCCAATTCCACCACGCCAACCAGGCTTCAGTACCGAACACAGCCAAAGACGCTATCGACATCAGCGCAGCGACGGCGCCAGCGGTGACGAAAACTGCCCATTGCCGAGCGACGACCAACACCAGCGGAAACAGCAACCCGTATTGCGGCTTGTAGCTCAGAAGGCCGAGACAAATTCCTGAGAGCACGGGACGGATCGGCAACAGATAAAGTGTACCGCCGACGAGTGCAGCAGTCAGAAACCCATTCTGCCCAATGAGCGTGTTGACGAGCACCACCGGGAAAGCCGCAGCCAGCAGCCATCCAAAAGGCCGGCCGACCAATCCACGCATGACAAGCGCGAACGGCACGAAGCTGA
>JAPLPA010000237.1:12267-13425 GCA_026400415.1 Afipia sp.
CTGATGAGCGGCCACGCCATGTAGGCGGCGACATAAGGGAAGCTTGCGAGCGTCGCCGCGACGAACAAAAAAGGCGGCGGATAATGCCACGCAAAATTGCCCGGATAGGATTGTCCAAGTACTGAAATCTGAAGTTGCTTCTGAATTGCCCAATCATAGGCCAGCGCAGCATGGCCTTGGAGCGCGAGCTTACCCGCGGACCAGACATTGACGAAGTCGGTCGGAATGCCGAGCCCGTTGTCGTCGATGATCCACCAGTGGCCGAGCCATGCCGCTGGAAAAAATGCGACGTGCAATATCAACAACGCAAAGCAAGCCATCATGAGCGACGGCGGAACCACGTGGCGCGGATTTTCAGCGGATGAAGGCGGGGGCGAAGTCATAAGCATCCTCGGCGCACACGTCTGCACGCAAATCGAAAGTGCCCGTTTTGGCTTGATGAAGGCTTAAATCTGCTTGGCAAAAGCTCGACAGCAAAAAGGCCGGTCTTAGACCGGCCTTTCGCAGAAATGCGTCTAGTAAGGTTTCGTTAAGATTGAGGCTGCGGTTCCAACCCAGCATCCGGACGCGGACGCGGCTTGCCAGCAGGCGGCACAGCAGAGGTCCGCGGACCGGTCGGCTCGAGCACGGATTCTCGGTTCGGCTTCTTGCCGGCCAACAGATCGGTGATTTCGTCACCCGACAGCGTTTCGAATTCGAGCAAGCCCTTTGCGAGGGTTTCGAGATCGGCGCGCTTTTCAGTGAGAATGCGCGTCGCTTCCTTGTAGCCCTCTTCGACAAAGCGCCGGATCTCGATGTCGATTTTCTGTACGGTAGCTTCAGAGGCATTCTGTGTGCGCGACACCGACATGCCGAGGAACACCTCGTCCTGGTTTTCGCCATAGGACACGGTGCCGAGTTCCTCGGACAGACCCCAACGCGTCACCATCATGCGGGCCAAGCGTGTAGCCTGCTCGATGTCAGACGATGCACCCGATGTCACCTTCTCCCTGCCGAACACCAATTCTTCCGCCACGCGACCGCCCATCATAATGGCGAGACGCGACGTCATCTGCTCGAGCGACATTGACAACTTGTCGCGCTCAGGCAGTTGCATGACCATCCCAAGCGCGCGACCGCGCGGAATGATCGTCGCCTTGTGGATTGGATCGGTCGCGA
>JAPLPA010000401.1:0-2561 GCA_026400415.1 Afipia sp.
CGCGCCGCTTCCTTTGATCGCAGAGACCAGCACGCGTATCGCAGGTTTCGTCGCGTCGGGATGGACGGGCAAAATCCCGATGCCACCGAAGCCGCGTCTGAGATTAGCCAGAACATCACCCAATCCTTCCGCACGCCAGATCAGCGTCAGCGAACCACCCGGCTTCAGTATCCTTCGTGCGGCATGTATCCATCGGGCAAGCGTGTCGTCTTGCGCCACATGTGCTACCTGCCGCTGAGCATCCGGCGACGATTGATGGCGTGACCCTTCGTTGAACGGCGGATTCATCAAAACAGCATCGATACTGTCCGGTGCGAGGCCTGTAACTGCAAAAGCGCCTGCAGATGCGGTGACGTCGAGCGTATGCACTTCGGCATCGAGAGAATTGAGAGTCGCATTGGTGCGCGCAAGTTCTGCGAGAGTGTCATCAATTTCGACAAGCACACATTCGATACCGGGAACGCGCCGTGCCACCGCGAGACCTGCTGCGCCGACACCCGCGCCGAAATCGGCTATGCGATCGCCGGACCGCGCCGGCGTTGCGGCCGCTAACAGGATCGCGTCATGACCCGCGCGGTGGCCGCGCTTGGGCTGACGCAGACGCAGTTTTCCGTTCAGGAAAAGGTCTTCGGTGATCTCGGCGTCAAGACCGCTCATTGTCGCGCAACTCGTGGGCCAGTCCAGCCTCGGTCAACAGCCGGCGCGCGGAGATGTTGTCATCCTCATGCACCAGGATGCGTCGGGGAATGACGCCGGCCGAGCCTTCGAGAATGCTCATATTGTTGTCGAGCACAAGATGATGAATATTCGCGCCTTCCAGCAAGGCTCCGACCGCCGAAACCAGAACGACATCATTGGTTCTCAGCAGTTCCCGCAACGCGGCCTCCGTGCTTATCGAGCGCCCTTGAGACTGCCCGGTGCTCTTGCCGCTTGGCGCGGCAGTTTCTATGGTGCCACCATACTTATCCGGAGACAGGACGCTACCGTGGCAGTCATTGTACCATTCGAGAGCCACTCGACACCATCGATAGACCAGTTGGTGGCGCTTGTCGCGCCGGACATGGCGCGCCTCAACAGCACCATCCTTTCGCGCACCGGGTCTGAAGTTACGATGATCCCGGAGGTCGCAAATCATCTGATCTCGTCAGGCGGCAAGCGGCTGCGACCGATGCTGACGCTGGCGATGGCTAACCTCACTGGCTATTCGGGCGACGGGCATATCAAGCTCGCCGCCGCCGTCGAATTCATGCACACGGCGACATTGCTTCACGACGATGTTGTGGACGAGAGCGAATTGCGCCGTGGCAAACTCTCCGCACGCATGCTGTGGGGAAATGAAGCAAGTGTGCTCGTTGGCGACTTTCTGCTCGGCCAGGCGTTCCGCATGATGGTGGAGGTCGGATCGCTGCGCGCGCTGGATATCCTTTCATCGGCGTCCGCCACCATCGCAGAGGGTGAGGTGATGCAGCTTGCAGCCGCGAAAAATACCGCCACCACCGAAGACGAGTATCTTGCGGTCGTGCGCGGAAAGACCGCCGAATTGTTTGCCGCCGCTTGCGAGGTCGGCCCTGTCATCGCCAATCGCCCCAAGGCTGAACAGACTGCCTGCCGTTCGGTCGGCATGAATCTTGGCATCGCGTTTCAGCTCGTGGACGATGTGCTCGATTATGGCGGCAAAGCCGCCAAGCTTGGCAAGAATGTCGGCGACGATTTCCGCGAGGGCAAGATTACGCTCCCCGTCGTGCTGGCCTTCCGGCGCGGCAATGACATCGAACGCGAATTCTGGATACGCACGCTTGAGCGCGGAGAAATCGCCGACGGCGATCTAGACCATGCCATCGGCTTGATGACGAAGCATCGCACGCTTGAAGACGCGGCAAGCCGCGCGCAGCACTACGGCGCGATGGCGGTTGATGCGCTGGCGCTGTTTCCGTCTTCACCCATGAAAACTGCGCTCGAGCAGGTTGTTGCATTCTGCCTTGCGCGTTCGCATTGAGAAACGCCTAACTTAGCGTCCCCGCATGCACCCACCAGCCTGGATGGGCATGCGCAATCGCCTTCGCAGCCCTAGTTGCGTCATCGGAATTCGCGAAAATTCCAAAACACGTCGCGCCCGAACCCGACATGCGCGCGAGGCGGACACCGGGCGTGGCTTTGAGTGCGGACAAGACCACGCCAATCCGCGGTTCGACTTTCAGCGCAGGCGGTTCGAGATCGTTGGTACCTGCCGAAATAGCTTCGCACCATGCCTGCAACGTTGCGCCGGGGGACGGCCACGATTTTTTACCCGAATGAGGTGCTCCCGAAAGCGCCTCGCCCTTCGCAAGACCGAGCGCAGTGAAAACATCCTTTGTCGCCACCGCAATGCGTGGGTTCACCATCACGCATGGCAGTGTGGGCAAACTGAGGAACGACAGGTTCTCGCCGACGCCCGTCATCGTGCAAGCGAGAGATTTGATACATACGGGAATATCCGCGCCGGTCACGCGGGCGACATCCATCACGCGCGGATCACCCGCGTCGATGTTGTTCGCGCGGGCAAGCAACCGAAGCGCTGCGGC
>JAPLPA010000401.1:2575-4783 GCA_026400415.1 Afipia sp.
CCGCCGATACCGGCCGCCACCGGCAGATGCTTTTCGAGAGTGAAAAGGCCCGTTTTCATTCCCGCAACGCGTTCGCCCAATGCAAGCGCCACGCGGGTGACAAGATTGTCCGATCCCTCGCCGCAATCCTGCGCGCGCGGGCCGGTTGTCGTTAGTCCAAGTTCGGGCGCAAGCGTCAGCGTCAGAGTGTCCGCGCAATCGGCGAACGCAACCAGACTTTCGATATCGTGATAACCGTCAGCGCGCCGACCATGCACGCGCAAGGTCAGATTGACCTTGGCGCGCGCGGCTTCGATCAGAGGTGGCATCGGAACAGGGCCTCGAACTTAACCACCCTTGCCGTCATCTTTCTTCTTGTCGGCCGATGCGGCGTTTGACGTGTCGTCGGAAAGGCCGTCGCGCAGTTTGGCTTCGATCTTCGGCAATTCTTCCGCTTCAGGCTTCAGATCGCGCGCATGCGCCCACTGGAATCTAGCTTCCAGAGTGCGACCGACGCGCCAGTAGGCATCACCCAGGTGGTCGTTGATGGTCGGATCTTCCGGCTTGAGATCGATCGCACGCTCGAGATTCTTCACTGCATTCTCATAGTCGGCGATGCGGTAATAGGCCCAGCCGAGCGAATCGACGATGTAACCATCGTCGGGCCGCTGCTCGACCGCGCGGCGTATCATCGTCATCGCTTCGGTGAGATTGATGCCTTGGTCGATCCAGGAATAGCCAAGATAATTGAGAACATGCGCCTGGTCGGGCTGCAGCTCGAGCGCCTTCTTCAAATCCTTTTCAGCGGTGGCCCATTGCTTCGAGCGTTCGCCACAGATTCCACGAAAATAGTAGAACAGCCAATTGGTCTTTGCCTCGCCGGCGGATGCATCGATGCCTTGCGTGTAGGTCTTCTCACATTCCACAAACTTCTTGCGCGAGCGTTCGATATTGCCGAGCGCCATGATCGCCTCAAGATCCTTCGGATCGTCGGTGATAACGGTCTTGAGAATCTTGATGCCATCGTCGGTGCGATCGATGGAATCGAGATCGGTCGCAAGTTGAATCTGCGCATTGCGCTTCATTGGCGAGTTCGCCGGAACGCGCTCGTAGACCTTGACGGCCATCTGCGGCTTTTTGACCGTTTCATAAAGATCGGCCAGCGACAGCAATGCGAGTGAATGATTCGGATTGAGATAGAGCGCCAGCTGCAGATAGACCAGCGCCAGATCCTCGCCGCCGCGTCGCGTCAGCGAAGCACCGATGCCATAGAGCGCTTCGGCCGCGCCTTGCTGTGCGGAATCCACAAGTGGCGATAATTTCTTGCCGGCCTTGGTTTCGCGGATTCCTTCGACGACGATCGGATGCCGCGCGAGCTTTTTGTCGAAGTTCTCGTAAACAGCGGTCGCGGATTCAGCGTCCTTGTTGCGCGAAAGCCATCGGGCGTAAGCATCGGTTACACGCAACGCAGAGTCGTCGAGTTTATAGGCACGCTCGAGCCGGGCGCCGGCGTCCTTCTGCTTGTTGGCGAGTTCAAAGATCAATCCGGCGTGAAGATCCTTGAATATCGGATACCATTCCGGTCCCGCGAGCTTGTCGATGGTGGCGATGCCGGCTGGCGTGTTGCCGGCACCATAGCTCGCCCATCCCGAAAGAAGGGTTGCGACCAGATCGGTAATCGGACCGCGCACTGATTGATTGATGTTCGGCTGGGCCGCTGCATATTGCTTCTGTTTGATCTGATGCACGCCTGTTACGAGACGCGCCACGCGATTGTTCTTGTCGATGGTGAGGATGCGTTCAGCAAGCTTTACCGCTTCTTCAATGTCGCCATCGGCAAGCGATGAGATAAATGCGCGGTCGAGCAACTCAGCGTTCTTCGGATCGGACCGGAGTGCCGAGCGATAAAACGCGGAAGCCGCAGTTGCGTCGCGATCAACGCTGGCGTGGCGCGCGGCGAGATAGCTGCCTGCAACAGTCAGTCCGAGCAAATCGCGGCTGGTGGGATAGGTCGCCGATTGGCGGCTTTCCTCGCCGGGGTTGGTACGGGTTTGTGCATGCGATGTGACTGACAGCATGCCAATCGATGCAAAAGCGAGCGTAGCGGCGGCCACGCAATTCAATCGAACAGAAAAGATCACGCTCGCCGACTCCATGATTTGAAATTATGAGCGGCCAATCGGGCGCGCGTCTGACAACAATGGCCCGTTTATGTCTTGTCTGCAAGGA
>JAPLPA010000401.1:4882-7168 GCA_026400415.1 Afipia sp.
CATCGATTGATAATTAGGCCCGCCACCGCCCTCCGGAGGAACCCATGTGATGTTACCGTTGGGGTCCTTCACGTCGCAGGTTTTGCAGTGAACGCAATTTTGGGCGTTGATCTGGAAACGCGGACCGGACGCCTCCTCGATCCACTCATAGACACCTGCAGGACAATAACGATTGGAAGGGCCGGCAAAGACATCGTGCTCGGACTTCTTTTGCAGATCCATGTCAGCAACCTTGAGATGAATCGGCTGGTCTTCTTCGTGATTGGTATTCGACAAGAATACCGAGGACAGTTTGTCGAAGGTCAGCTTGCCGTCCGGCTTCGGCGACAGATTCGGCGAATGCGTATTCGCAGCATCGAGCGTCTTGCGATCAGGCTTGGCGTGCGACTGCGTTCCGAACAATGAGATTCCGAACAGCGTATTGGTCCACATGTCGAGTCCGCCGATAGCGACACCGATAATGGTTCCGAATTTCGACCACAACGGCTTCACATTGCGAACCTTGTAAAGATCCTTGCCGACGGCCGAACCGCGCCACGCATTTTCATAATCAACCAGCTCATCGCCGACGCGTCCGGCTAAGAGTGCGGCGGCGAGATGCTCGGCCGCCATCATGCCGGTGCCCATCGCGTTGTGAACGCCCTTGATGCGCGGCACGTTGACGAAGCCTGCCGCACACCCGATCAGCGCGCCGCCCGCGAATGTCAGGCGCGGCACCGACTGATAGCCGCCCTCGGTGATTGCACGCGCGCCGTACGAAATCCGTTTTGCGCCGTCAAACAACGGGCTGATCGCCGGGTGAGTCTTGAATCGCTGAAATTCATCGAACGGCGACAAATAGGGGTCGTTGTAGTTGAGGTGAACGACGAAGCCGACGGCGACAAGATTTTCGCCATAGTGATAGAGGAACGATCCGCCCCCCGTTGAATTGTTCAGCGGCCAGCCGAACGAATGCTGGATCAAGCCCTTTTTGTGCTTCGCAGGATCGATCTGCCAGACTTCCTTGAGGCCGATGCCGAATTTCGATGGCTCGCAGTTTTTGTCCAGCGCGAATTTGGCGATCAGTTGTTTGGTGAGACTGCCGCGCGCGCCTTCCGCAAACAGAGTGTATTTGCCGAGCAACTCCATGCCGCGCGTGTAGGAATCCTTGTGCGAACCGTCGCGCGCGACGCCCATATCGCCGGTCGCGATACCGCGCACTTCGCCTTTGTCGCCGTAGAGAACTTCGACCGCCGCAAAACCGGGATAAATTTCGACGCCGAGCGCTTCGGCGCGCGGACCAAGCCAGCGGCAGACATCGCCGAGCGAGCCGATGTAACAATGATGATTGTTCATCAGCGGCGGCATCATGATGTTCGGGAGCCGGATCGCGGCAGAGCCGGTCATCCAGTAAAACCGATCGTCCGTCACCTTCGTCTTGAGCGGGCAATCGGCATCGTCGCGCCAGTCCGGAACCAATTTGTCGAGCGAAACAGGATCGATGACAGCGCCTGACAAAATGTGAGCGCCGACTTCAGAGCCTTTTTCCACGACGACGACGGACAATTCGGGATTGATTTGTTTCAGCCGGATCGCGGCGCTTAAGCCTGAGGGGCCTGCGCCCACTCGATTCGCGCGGGGCAAGTGGTTCGGTGCTCATGTGGCTGTCTCGAAATACCGTTTCAGACTGGATCTAATCATTGTTGTTTCCGATTTTGGCTGCAAGGACAACCCTGCGCTTGCGTCCGGTCCGGAATTGGAAACATCTCGAATTGCCACAAGAACAGAACACCAAGCGGTTTCGCCGCAGAGCAATCCGTCATAGGGTATGACGTATGCCAGCCACCCCAGATATTGCAGCGCGCGACTTGCTTGCCTTCTATGTGGAGGCGGGCGTGGACTGCGCGCTGTCCGATGAGCCGCTCAACCGGCTGTCCGAAGAATTGGCGGTTGAAGAAAAAAGCCTGCTAAACATCCCGCAATTTCGCATGGTGAACACGGCTCCCGCGCGGGCGCCCGCGGAACCGGTGCCGGCGCCCGACTTTGCCATCGCGTCGGCACGCGAGCTTGCCCCTCAGGCAAAATCGCTCGACGAGCTGCGTGCCCTGCTTGAGGCATTCGACGGCTGCGCGCTGAAATCGACGGCGACAGGTTTGGTATTTGCCGACGGTAATCCAAAAGCGAAGATCATGTTCGTAGGGGAAGCTCCCGGCCGCGAAGAGGATCTCGAAGGCCTTCCTTTTGTCGGCGCTTCCGGAAAGCTGCTCGATCTGATCTTCGCAGCCGCCGGACTTGATCGCACCAGTG
>JAPLPA010000401.1:7183-8953 GCA_026400415.1 Afipia sp.
TCATTCCGTGGCGCCCGCCAGGAAACCGCGATCCGTCGCCGCAGGAGACTCAAATCTGTTTGCCCTTCATCAAGCGGCAAATCGAACTGGTCGATCCGGATGTTTTGGTTTGCCTTGGCAAGCCTTCGTCGCAGGCCGTGCTTGAACTGAAGGACGGCATCATGAAAACGCGCGGCAAGTGGCACGACTACGATACTGGCTCACGAAAAATCCGCGCGATGGCGACGTTTCATCCTGCCTATCTGCTTCGCCAGCCGATCTACAAGCGGCTGACATGGCAGGATTTCCAGGCCATCAAGAAAGCGCTCGTGCAAGCCAACGCCGATTGAAGACATTCTACTTCGGAGGTTGAGGCACATTTTCTGGTCGAACGATCGCCCAGCCGACGCGCAGCACTGATTGGCGACCCTTAATCAGGCGGTCGAATGAGCGTGGCACTTCAGGAACGAGCCCCGGGAAATGCTTTAGGATATCGTCCGGTGGTGTTCCGGCGGTGTCGGCTGCACGCCAGACGACAACACCTCCGGTCTCGCTGAACTTTGCAAGTGTAAGCCAGGGTGTCTGCTCCGGCGCACCATCAAACATTACATGTGGCCGCGAGGAGGCGAACCCGAGCAGCGTCGATAATTGGGGATCGCCGGCAACCGATTGCAACGGGCGCGCGACGCGACGCACGTAATTCTCCTCGAAGAATTTTCCGATGGCATTGGCCGGCAAGGCTGTCCGCATATCCGCCGTGCCCGTCCATGGTTGGATGAATGTCAGCCCGAAAACGAACACCGCCGGCACGGCCATGATGGCAAGCCAAATCGTTCGCAAAACCTGCTGACGGCGCAGGTAGATGAGATCGCCTGCCGTAATGATGACGGCCAACCCCGTCATCATCAACGCTACTCCGTCGCCCCCGATAACCCGGTCTCGCCCGTAAACTGCGGCAATCCAACTGAGAACAATGGGAGGCCCGAGTGCGAATGCGTAGACGAACTGGCGCGCAAAAGGATCGACCGGCGGACGGTAGATCACTGGAGCTTCTTCGGGCCGGCGATTGAATTCGCGCGAATTGAATACCAGCAACACAGCTATTCCCGTCAAAGCGAAAAGCAGCCCGCCGAAAAGTTCGCCCCAATCCTTCAGCCGGCCTGGAAGTTGCCCAATGGTCGGAAATGGCTCCATCAAAACAGCATCGGTTCGCAGCAACCAGATCGCGTAGGGCAGCACCAGAACGGAGACGACGAGAATCGCGGACAGCGCGTCGGTCGAGAGAATCGCGCGGCGGCCGCGTTGCGTGGCCAGCGCAAAGCCGACCAACATTACGAGCAGTGGAACAGCCGCGCCATTCGTCAGCAGCAAAAGACCGATTTCGATGGACAGCGCGAACCACGCGCTGCGCCGTCCCTGACCCATCACTTGCCACGCATGAAACAGAATCAGTGCCCATATCGGACGTGCGAGAATCAAGGGACCGAATTCGACACCGGGAAACGAGAAGGCCAGAATGGTCGCGGTGAGAAGGACGACGAGAATCGCCTGCTGACCACCGACGATGGCGCGACTTAGCGCGAACAGCGCCCAGAACGTCATCACGAAACAGATCTGCGACAGCAGATAGACTCCGAACAGATGATTGCCTGCGAGACGGAACGCGATATCCGCCGCCCAAAAAGCAAGCGGCGGCCCAAGGTGACTGCCGACCTGATATTCACGCCCAAACGCGAGCACAGTTGCCACGTCGCCGGGGGGGGCTGTCGTAGAACAGAACCGGCAGCACGA
>JAPLPA010000517.1 GCA_026400415.1 Afipia sp.
CTTAGGACTTTCTTTGTGTGATGCAGTTTGGCATCGCCTCTTGGTGCTGATGGATTGACCGGTTATCGCCGGACTTTGGGGTAAGATTTCTAATGGTCACCCGGTCTCGGCAGTATCGCAGCCAATGCTTAAGTTTGCCGTGTTGCCCACCGCCCAGCCGGTGCCGAAGACCAGATAGATTCTCTTGTCACCATACCCTGCGGAAGTCAGATTTGCCCAGCCACCAACTGGATTCTGGTGCACGCAAAAACCCGCTGCGATAATCGTTAGTGAGCCCGCGAAAGCGACGAAAGGAAGGCGTATGCCCCCGAAAACGCGCAAGAAGTCCGGAAAGCCGGCATCGGGACGACCCAAAGGTAAAACAGCCCTAAAGCGGGCTTCCAAGGCGAAATCCGGAACACTCCAGAAGGCCTCTAAAAAGCCGTCGCAAATCGCCCGAACGACAAAGAAGCGACCGGCAAAAACAGGGCGTCCGCCAAAAGCTTCGAAAGCGAGCATCACACCCATTCGCAAGGTTGTGTTGTTGGCCGAGGGTGACGTCGCGCCCTCATTCGTCTTGCCGCGTGACGGCGGGCAATCGGTCGCGCTGACCAACTTCGCCGGCCGCAAAGTCGTGATCTTTTTCTATCCGCGTGCAAGCACACCTGGGTGCACGCGCGAGGCGATGGACTTCAGTCGCTTGTCGAGCGCCTTCTCCGCCAGCCGGACCGCCGTTCTGGGTGTCTCCGCCGACTCGGTGAAGGCCCAAGAATCCTTCCGCGACAAGCACCAGCTCAGCGTTCCTCTTGTATCGGATGAAAAGCACGAAATGCTAAAAGCGTATGGAGTCTGGGGCGAAAAATCGATGTATGGCAAGGTGTTCACAGGTATTCTTCGCACAACGGTTTTGATCGACGCCCGTGGAAAAATTGCCCGCATCTGGCGCAATGTGCGGGTCGATGGGCATGCTGACGAGGTGCTGGTAGCCGCACGGTCACTCTAGCCCAACGTACTGTTTCCCGAAAATTAACCATAAAAGGTTCAAATCGGCTCCTGAATTGAGCCGTTCGGAATCATGTTTCCGGCCGGTGTAGGAGTTTCGATGTCGTATCGGTCTGGCCACTATTCCGAGCATCCTCAACATTCGCAGGACTACGGCAGAGTCCAGCACCGACGGCCCGCGCAAGGCCACTCCCACCAACCGCGTCCGGCCGATCGCAGCGGCTACACCATCGTTCATGCCGGCAAGCAGGTGCGCCTCGGGCCGGTCGTGTTCTGGATTGTCGCCGGATCGATCATGCTCATGGGTGCATGGTCGGCAGCTACCGCAACCTATTTCGCGTTTCGCGACGACGTTCTGACCCGGCTGATCGCGCGTCAGGCCGACATGCAGTACGCCTATGAGGATCGCATCGCAGAACTGCGCGCGCGTGTCGATCGCGCCACCAGTCGTCAATTGCTCGATCAGGAGCAGTACGATCAGAAACTGAATCAGATCATGCGGCGTCAGGCGACGCTCGAATCTCGCGCTTCGACTTTGACCTCAATGCCCGATGTCGCGGTAACCGGATCTATCAAGCCGACATCCCGCGCACCGCAAGCCAGCGAGACGACGCCATCCGCCGCGCCGAAGCCCTCGCCGATCAACGACACGGTGATTTTCGTGGCTCCGCCAGATCGTGAGGCCCGCCTCGAATCCAGGACTCCGCC
>JAPLPA010000138.1 GCA_026400415.1 Afipia sp.
GAAGTGGAGGCTTCAACTACCCCCACGATATGCCGCCTTCCTGATCTACCCCGTCACCAACTTTTGACCATAGCTCGCTCTCATGCTGGACAAACGCTGGGCTGGAGTGCCATTTTCAAGGACTGGCACGCAATTCGAGTGCGCATGAGAGTGCGGCGCAACAATCGCGACGCGTGTCTATCAGGAGGATCCTAATGATCACCGCAGAACAGAACCGTCTACTCACCCAGGTAGGGCCGGGTACCGCGATGGGCGGGATGATGCGGCGCTTCTGGTTGCCAGTTTGCACGTCGGCACAACTTCCGAAGCCTGACTGCCCGCCTTTGCATGTCCGTTTGCTTGGCGAGAATTTCGTGGCTTTCAGGATTAGCAGCGGCGAAGTCGGCATGCTCGAGGAATACTGCATGCACCGGCGCGCCTCGCTGGTACTCGGCCGCGTCGAAGACAACGGTATCCGCTGTCTTTACCACGGCTGGAAGTTCGGCGTGGACGGTACCGTGCAGGAAACGCCGAACCACTGCGACGATCGATTCAAGGCCAGCATTCGCGCGCCGGCTTATCCGGCGCGGGAGGCGGGTGGCTTGGTCTGGGCCTATATCGGTCCACAGGAACTTCAACCCCCGTTCCAGCCCTATGCTTTCTTCGATGGCCACGATGCCAACCGGTGCATCTTCCGTGTCAATACGCCGGCGAATTACCTGCAGCTTTACGAAGGCGGAACGGATTCCTCACACGTAGGCATCCTGCACTGCAATCTCGCCAACCCTGACTGGAAGGACAAGGCGTCGTTTGTGCCAGACGCAAGCGATTATTCAGCCGTGGCGATGGCCGTCGGCGACAATGCCCCGGATATCGACCTTGAGAATACGCCGTATGGATTTCACTACGCAGCCCGGCGCGATGGGCCGGTGCTTGACGATGGCACGACTACCGACAGCGTGCGCGTCACCGCCGTGATCCTGCCGACTGGGCGCATCATTCCGATTGCGCAATATCAGTTTTTCATCTTCGAAGTACCGCAGGACGATTTCAAGACCAGCACGTACATTGTCGCGCACGGCCCCAAGCCGTTTGATCGCGCTAAGATGCGCGTCGTGCTTGGACTGAATAACGAAAAGCTGTGGACCGAGCGCGACAGCGAATATCTTGCGACTCCTGAAAATCGATTTGGCCAGGATGTAAGTCGGATGGGCGAAACTTGGTCCGGCCTGGAAGGGCTGGTGCCGGAAGATGCAAGTATCGGCGTATCGATGGGGCCAATCGTCGAACGGCACAAGGAAATGCTCGTTGCCGCCGATTCCGCGGTAGTGCGTCTTCGCAATCGTTTGTTGGATTCGCTGAAACTGCACGGCGCCGGAAAGAATCCGCTTGGACTTTCGATTACGGATTATTCGAAGGTTCGCAGTCTTGCCGATACGAATGTTGCCAAGGGCAAGCGCTGGCAGGAACTTTTGCCCGACAATCTGGGCAATACGCAGGATATCAAGACCAAAGAGTTGGCCGGCATCTAACAACGGAAAGGCCGCGATCTGGGCTTGGGCCAGGGCGCCTGCGTGCAGGGTTGCGGTCGGCACCTTTCGACAGAACTTCCGAGAATCCCCCTTCTCCGAAGTTAGACAGCGCACCAGGGCTCCGGCCCTTTAGCCAAATATCTAACGCTGATCGATGCAACGGGTGGCATTTCCACCTTTCCTAAGAAGCGTCCTTTATTCCGCTTCCCATGTGCTTCCCGCCTGAGATCAGCTCCGATCAAGGCACTAGCTAGTTTAATGATATCTTTGGCACCTTTTTGCTTGGCGAGATGTGATTGTTGATCAGGTGGTGTGGGGCATAGTGAATAATCGCCGTCCAAGTCCGTCGCGCCGCGGAACGTGAGAGCAGCTTGAAACGCCGTATTTATCAAGCCCTGGCTCGAATAGGGTCCGCTAGACCCCGTGATCAAAAGGCCCCGGCGCTAAATGACGCCCGAGCCGTCGGAAGTTCACAAGCGTGGATTGCGTGAAGTGGCTTCAGACAAGAAGTTCACGCACGAAAAGTGGCCTGAAAGGTCAAACCCTCGGTGTCCACCCAAGGGGTGGAATCACTGTCCACCCTTTAGATGCGACCGATTGAAGACGGCTAAAACGTCACTGCCGTTCCAGCCACAAAATATCTCGCGTTTGTTCGCCCTTATGCGAAATAAGGACTTCCCAGCCCCGTTCGACCTTGCTGCGTCTGGCGTAGGCGCGGCCGGCATCGTCTTGACCAGTACTGACGTGCCGTTCCCACCATTGGTCCAATCCCTGCAACTTCTTCCAGCTGCTGGGCAGGCGGTCCGCGAATTCATAAAGTTCTGCGAGACCTCGATAAAGAGATTTTCGATTTGCAAATTCTGCTGAAATCACGTCTTTGCTGTCTCGCAAAAGGGTGAGACGAGGCACGAGTGTTGTGAGGACGACATGGATCTCGTCCTTTAACTTCGTTCGAACTACCGGGCGAACAGTCCGATGCGACCCTTGGGCGGCCAAAGCCTCAGCATCCACGAGGCCACCGCGGTTCTCCATGAGAACATGGCCGATGAAGCACAGC
>JAPLPA010000573.1 GCA_026400415.1 Afipia sp.
CAGTCACCCTCACTGGAACGCAACATCAGAAATGCTCGTAAGGGGGCATCAATCATGACGCGCTTGCGGTTCCTCCAGCAGCCTGCTCAAGAAGGTCGGCGAAATTTATTTGTCCGGCTTCTGCCTGTGAGGTTAGTTCGTTTATGCCCCATTCAGCGAGGCGCTCGGCCATCTTGTAGACGGCAATACCATTGAGCCGATCTCCCATAATCGCCTGAATGGAGCGCTTTATCGCTCCATCTGGATCGAAACTGCCGATATTAAATATAGTGCCGCTCTTGTGGACCTCGGGAGGATCTACCCCTTGCGCCAACGCCAGACCGATGGCGAAACGGTAGGCGTCAACCTGCTGTCGGAAGTATTTCTCATCGGCAAGCCGGCGCAGCTTTTCCTTGGCACCGTCAGAGAGGCCGATCGTGACTGGTTCTTGCACTGTCATGACAAAGTTGTCCTTTCCAGTCGCGACTGCGTGGAGCTAATTTCCTTGATTTCATAGGTCGCGCCGATTCTTCCCGCGATGACTTTCAAATCGGTTTCCGGCCTGATCTCCCCGCTGTGAACCAACAGCACAAACTGGCTCGTCACCGACGGCAAATAACTCAGAATGTTATCGCGGTGAGCGAGGTCCAAACGTCCAAACGGCGTGTCCATGATCACCGGCCCGGCGGCGCGGCCTGTACGATTGAGACCGTCAATCAATGACAACGCCACAACTTGCTCTGCACCAGCACTTCGAACAGGAACTGTTCGCCCGCTACCGTCGATAATCTGCAAACCATAGTTCTTATTAATCTCAAGGCCCTTGTAGCTTTTCTGCGTCGTCATCTTTTTGAAAGCGTCGTTTGCCAGCGTTTCGACGCGGCTACGCAGTTTGTCACGCAACTGCTCGATGCTTTGCAGAAACACCTTCTCAAGATCAGTGCATAGCGATACTTTTATCGTGCTGCGCTGTATTCGATCCTTGGTGAGCCCTTCAATGGCCTTCTGAGAAATCGCAAGTTCTCCATTCAGCCTTTCCAATTCGGCCTTTTGCTTAAGGATTTCATCTTGCTGCCGACCTTCTTCCTTTATTTTCTCCGCCAACATAATGCGCTTGCGCTGCAATTCTGCCGTATCCTGGCCCGCGATCTCGTCGCGCAATTTCTCAATTTCGTTTTCAATCTGCGTGAGCCTTACTTGGTGACTCAAAAGATCGGTATCGACTTGGCGCAAGCGGTCTTTCGCATTCGTGCCTCGCACCTTCGACAATTCATCCAATTCAACTGAAGTGCGTTGCAGCACTTCGGTATTGTCGCTGATGGCCTGAAGCTCAACTTCTGCCAATCCGAGCGCAGTACCCATCTCCGCCCGCCGGTCGTCGCCGATGTTTTGGAGACAGGTGGGGCACGATTTGGTATCCAGAAGCGCCTTCAAATTATTTACCTGTAGCTGAAGGCCGCTCTGCTTCTTGATGCCATCCAGAAAACCCTTGCGCTTGTTTTCCAGCTGCGTGCGTCGCACTTGCAGGACGCCCTCAACGAGGTCTTTCCAGGCGCCGGACAGAAGGTCGAGGCGATCTCCCTCTTTCTTCTCGCACTCATCATTCAGGAATTTTCGCTCGCTAACTTTGGCATCAAGCTTCGTGCTCGCCGCCAGGACGCCTTGCGCCGCCTCAATTTCGTCTTCAAGTACGCCGCGCTCATCGCGAACACGCTTCAGCCTTTCGTTGTAATCTTCCAGGTCACGCACCACGGCGTCATGACGGGTGGTCAGATCGGCGTGCCGCTCTGCTTGCTTCTCCAGTCCCGCAATCTGTTTCAAATCCTGATTTTGCTTTTTCTGAGCTTGCCGCAAAATTGTTTGGATATCGGCACGACCGTTTGTGAGTGCGGGAACGCCTAGCACTTGTTCAATGGCGTCCTTAATCTGTTCGCCCTGCTGATTGTTCTCGATGAGCAGCGTTTCGTACTCTTGCAACAGCTCGCCATCGAACAGGAAAAAGCGCGAAATTTGCT
This sequence comes from Afipia sp., assembly GCA_026400415.1. Lineage (GTDB taxonomy): Bacteria > Pseudomonadota > Alphaproteobacteria > Rhizobiales > Xanthobacteraceae > Afipia. The sequence goes on from JAPLPA010000573.1 coordinate 1,995, forward strand.
TCGGTGCGATCAGGCCAATTTCCGCATCTACACTGTCGCCATGAACGACAATCCCGTCACGGGTCAGGTGTATTTCACGCGAAAAATCCTCGGGCTTTGTCGGTGTCGCTATGAGTGCCTTTTTATCTGCAACCCTTCTCAAATCATA
>JAPLPA010000373.1 GCA_026400415.1 Afipia sp.
ATGGGATGAATTTCGCATGCACGTTCGCGCGGCTCTCACCGAGGGAGGCTTCTCGGCGGACGACATAAAGGAAATTCTGCTTCAACAAGCAATCTATTGCGGCGTGCCCGTCGCCAATCACGCTATCAAAGAAGCCGCAAGCGTGATTCAGGAATTGGGAACGCCCAAAGGATAATTCGTACGCTCGTCGGATTTGATCGCGGCTTGTTTCGGTTCAGTGTCGACGATCAGCAGAATGGCAGCACCGATCAGCAAAAGAGACTCGCTGGCATGAAGACGAAGTGCTGAAAGCTCGCCGACTTGCGACGCAGCAAGCAGGCTAATCACGCTAATAAAGGCCCCAAAGCCAAGCGCAAAGCCAAGCGCCTCATCACAACTGCCCTTCTTGCGGATCGATTCACGGACGATCAGAATCAGAAACACGAGGAAGAACGCCGCGACCGTGATCTTCGCGAGCGCTAGCAGCCATGCGAGCCTGATGGTCGTGATCGCCGACAGCGCCAGATTGTCGCTGACGTACATGGCCGGCGCGATGTTGGCGCGGTCGTAAAGGCCGCGGATCGGGGAAATCCAGATCTTCATGGCCGCGATGGTCCAGGCTGGAATAAAATACGAAGCCAGAAGCGCGCCATTGAACGTGCTGATCCGCCAATTTCTAGACATACGCTCGCGCCCCGAACTCGAAGACGATGCCCGCTTGCGGCTCGCCTATTTCTGTTGGCGGGAGCTAACCCCGCTAAACTGCGAGCGGCAATTTAAACCCTTTCTTAACCTTACCGGCTAGCCGGGAGCCCGGCATCTGCAACGATTGGACAAAGAAAATCCCGCCCTTCGGCGGGACTTTCTCTCGCAACGCTTGTCAGACGGCGCCGAAGCGACGTCGTAACCGGTTTAGCGGTTCGGATTCTGCTGACCCGGATTCTGGCTCTGCTGGCCCGGCTTCTGACCACCGCCCTGCTGCTGTCCCGGCTCCTGGTTCGGGTTCTGAGTCTGCTGACCGGGGTTCTGATTTTGATTGTTCTGAGACATGTTGCTGTTCTCCATTGTTGAACGTTCAGATAACCCATCCCTCCAGCTAAAGGTTTCAATGAAACACAGGTTCCTGCGTGACCATTTTGGGGCATTGGAACAAAGCGGAACGACGGCATCGCGCCGCAGCCGGAACGGTTGCCACCTCCGGTTCCCACTGTTAGAAATTGGGACGATACGACGATCCAGCCGGGCTTCGACGTGTTCTTCCATCTGCCGTGAAGCAATGGATCAATTTCAGGATTGAATTTGGATTATTTCGCCCAGCAACTGATCAACGGCCTCGTGCTTGGCTCGATCTATGGCCTGATCGCCATCGGTTACACGATGGTCTACGGCATCGTCGGCATGATCAATTTCGCCCATGGCGACATCTTCATGATCGGTGGATTTATCGCGCTGATCGCATTTCTTATTGTCGTCTCGATTGGCTTCACCTCGATCCCTCTCATCCTGATGCTGGTGCTCCTGGTCGCAATGGCGATCACCGCACTTTACGGCTGGACCGTTGAGCGCATCGCATATCGCCCGCTGCGGCAATCGTTTCGGCTCGCACCGATGCTCTCGGCCATCGGAATGTCATTTGTGCTCTCGAACTACGCGCAGGTGGCACAAGGCGCGCGAGTCAAGCCAGTACCGCCCGTTGTCACGGGCGGCTACACGCTGTTCGAAAATGATGGTTTTGTGGTGCGACTGTCGAACATTCAGATCATCGTCGTCGTCACGACTATCATTCTGCTGGCGGCTTTCTCATGGCTCGTGGCGCGCACGCGGCTCGGCCGCGATATGCGCGCCTGCGAACAGGATCAGACGATGGCAGCACTGCTCGGTGTCGATGTCGA
>JAPLPA010000111.1 GCA_026400415.1 Afipia sp.
AGCGAGCTAGTTTCCAACGTTCATGTTTTCTCGTCATGGCCGGGCTTGTGCCGGCTATCCACGTCTATAAAACCCCTTCGCAAGCAAGACGTGGATGCCCGGCACGAGGCCGAGCATGACGAACGTGGATTTCGATCATGACCAAACCCCTCAACTCCCGCATTGCTGTCGTCACCGGCGCATCGCGCGGCATCGGTTACGCAACATCACTGGCGCTGGCCAAAGCCGGTGCGCATGTGATTGCGGTGGCGCGCACGCAAGGCGGCCTCGAAGACCTCGATGATGCGATCCGCAACGCAGGCGGCAACGCCACGCTGGTGCCGCTTGATCTGACCGACTCAGACGGTATTGCGCGGCTGGGCGCCGCACTGAACGAACGCCATGGCAAGCTCGACATTCTGGTGGGCAACGCTGGCGTCGCAGGTACGTCATCGCCCCTCGGTCACACCGATCCGAAATTCTGGAACAGCATGATGGCGGTCAACGTTACGGCGAATTTTCAGTTGATCCGCTGCATGGAGCCACTGCTGCAGAAATCCGACGCCGGACGCGCGGTGTTCATCACATCGGGCATCGCCAGCAAGGCGACGGCCTATATGGGTCCTTATGCGGCGTCGAAAGCCGCTCTCGATGCTCTGGTCCGCGTATGGGCGCACGAGACGCAGCACACGACGCTGCGCGTCAACCTGTTCAGCCCCGGCCCGATCCGCACACGCATGCGCGCCATCGTGATGCCCGGTGAAGACCCGATGACGCTGGATACTCCGGAGAACGCCGCCGAATTTATTTTGCCGCTGTGCGATCCGTTGTGGACGGAAACCGGCATCCTCTATGACTATCCGACAAAGACCGTGATGAAGTTCCGCGCGCCTTCGGCGTCGTAGGGGCATGCCTCTTGAAAAAATAAGGTCAGCACGATTTGATGGCGGAATCGTCCGTTCCGCCTCGAATGGAACCCGGCGGGGACTGACGGTCGGGGAATTAAGTGGCTGCATTTTTAAAGAGACGAACGCTCGTCGCGCTGTTCACTGCGCTTTCATTATTGATCGCCGCCCTTTTCGTATCGGGGCGGATGTTTGCCGAACAGGCAAGAAATCAGGACGCCGTACAGCATACGCTCGTCGTTCAGAATATTCTCTCGAACGTGCTGTCGCTTCTGCAAGATGGAGAAACCGGCCAGCGAGGTTTCTTGCTGACCGGCAAGACCGAATATCTCGCGCCCTATGAGCGTGCCACCAAAGACTTCGATGCCGAAGTCGCACGCCTGACGAGCGAGACATCCGACAATCCCAGCCAGGTGCAAGCGGTGGCCGAGCTACGCCGCCTTGCGACTGAAAAACTGGAAGAGTTGCGTCAGACCTTACAATTCAAGAGAGCCGGACAAGACAGTGAAGCAACAGCCCTTGTCATGTCCGACAAGGGAATAAACCTGATGGGCAGCATCCGAGACACCATCAAGCGGATGCAGTCCGAAGAATCACGTTTGCTCGTTGAACGCAGACACGCGCTGGACACAACATTCAAATACGCAGAGGCCGCCATCGCCGCCGCCATCCTGATCACAATCCTGCTTGGCTGGCTTGCCGTCAAAGATGCCGGACAGCAGTTCTCAACCATAAAGAAAGCAAATGCCGATCTATCCGAAGCTCATAGAAAAACGCTTGAAGCGGTCAGCCGCCGGGAAAAACTTGAAGCCCAGCTGCGCCAATCGCAGAAACTGGAAGCTGTCGGCCAATTGACCGGCGGCATCGCGCATGACTTCAACAACATGCTGGCGGTCGTTATCGCGAGTCTCAATCTGCTTCGGCGCCGAATTGAGCGCGGCGAAACCAACGTCATGAACTTTGTCGACAATGCGATTGACGGTGCCGAACGCGCGGCGACCCTGACCCACCGACTGCTAGCTTTCTCGCGGCAGCAGCCGTTGGCACCTCAGCCGCTCGACGCCAACAAGTTCGTCGCCGGAATGGCGGACCTGATCCGCCGAACAATCGGCGAAACGATAAACGTCGAAACCGTGCTCGCCGGCGGGCTATGGCGCACGCACGCCGATCCCGGCCAGCTAGAAAGTACGCTTCTCAATCTCGCGGTCAACGCCCGCGACGCAATGGTCGACGGCGGCAAGCTTACAATCGAGACATCCAATGCCAGCCTCGATGACGGCTACTCGCGTGCGCATGTCGATGTTCCAGCGGGGCAGTACGTTCTGCTCACCGTGACGGATACCGGAATCGGAATGACACAAGATGTCGTCGACAAGGTTTTCTAGCCGTTCTTCACGACGAAGGCTGTCGGCAAAGGAACCGGCTTAGGACTGAGTCAGGTCCAGGGTTTCGTCAAACAAACCGGCGGCCACATCAAGATTTATTCCGAGCCCGGACACGGCACAGCGATCAAGATTTACCTTCCGAGATTCTTTGGCGAAGCCGCCGATGTTGTCGACTACATAGCCACAGACGACATGCCGCTCGGCAAGATTACGGAGACCGTGCTGGTTGTCGAGGACGAAGAACGGATGTTACGGGTGTCTTGCGATGCATTCAAAGAGCTAGGCTATACGGTGCTTCAAGCCAGTAGCCCAAATCAGGCGCTGCGGATCATCGATCATCATCCCGAATTACAATTGCTTTTTACCGACGGGGTCATGCCCGAAATGAGCGGCAGGGTGCTGGCCGACACGGCGCTCGCCAAACTTCCCCATCTCAAGGTCGTGTTCACGACCGGCTTCAGCCGCAACGCCGTCATTCACAACAATATTCTCGACAACGGCGTGAACTTCCTGGCCAAGCCATTCACGATCTCCCAACTCGCGCAGAAAATACGCAGCGTGCTGGACGCATGATCGATTCGACGGCGGAGCATCGCGCTGGCGGCACTAATCATGCTGCTTGCGCTTGTGCGCCAGTGGATTGCGCTTGTGCCTGAAGGGGTTTTCCTTTTCGCGCAGCGTGATGCGGATCGGCGTGCCTGGCAAATCAAAATAGGTTCGGATGCTGTTCACCAGATACCGCAGATACGATTCCGGCACGGAGTCTGCGCGGGTACAGAACATCACGAAGCTCGGCGGCCGCGCCTTGACCTGTGTGGTGTAGTTCAATTTCATCCGCGCGCCTGATTTCGCCGGCGGCGGATTGGCGGTGACGGCCTGCTCGAACCAGCGATTGAGCTGACTGGTCGAGACACGCCTGTTCCACACTGCGTAAGCTTCCTGAATGGCGATCATCAGCCTGTCGATGCCCTCGCCCATCATGCCCGACACCGCGACCACCGGCATGCCTTTCACTTGCGGCAGCAAATGATCCGCCTCCTCGCGCAACTTGCCGATCAGCGCGGGCGAGCGATTCATCAAATCCCATTTGTTGACGGCAATCACGATGGCGCGGCCTTCGCGCTCGACCAAATCTGCGAGGCGCAGATCCTGTTCCTCGAACTTGTTCTGCGAATCCATCATCA
>JAPLPA010000356.1:0-696 GCA_026400415.1 Afipia sp.
GATGGGAGCAAAGCTGGTCGGAATGATCGTTCCTTCCACGAGCTTCGGGCAACCCTGCATGACTTCGCCACTTGAGGAGCTCGTGAGCCCGATCAAGAGCTTCGGAGAATAATCCTGACGATTCATTTCCTTAAGAACGCCACACAGCGAGAAAGCGTGCGCCGCGATCACGAGTACATCGGAATTCGTGCGCTTCAGTTCCCGAACCTGGCTGGTGTAGTTGGTATCCGCGACAAGCCATTTGACTTCGCCACCGACTTCAAAACCAGCGTCGGCCGCACGCTTCTTCATTACCGAATACCAGGTCGCGCGCGAATGGGCGAGGTCTTCCTCAACACCACCATACACTGTCTTGAATTCGGGGTGCTGCTTCTTGAGCCATGCGAAAAGCGCTTCGTACATCTGGTCTTCGCTCGGGACGTTGCGAAACCCCCATTCGGAAATTGCCGCTAGATTGGCTTTCACAGCTGTGTCACCAAAAATCGGCATTTGAAGTCCACTGTCTCCGGCATCACCCACGCGCTTCTGCAGAATCCCAAGAAGCGGCTCTGCTTCGCCAGAGCAGGTCGGTCCAATCGCGACAATCGATGGCGTCGTAGCGATTCGGCGCGCCACCGAAATTGCTTCTTCGGCATTACAACGCGTGTCGAGGTAATCCACCACGATGCGGCCTTTTGCTCCGTCGCCGAGCTTGAC
>JAPLPA010000356.1:766-3743 GCA_026400415.1 Afipia sp.
CCGCAACACACCGGACCTGGCACCGAACCCGCTGACGAAGACGTCGCGCGTTTCCTCTGCATAAGATAACGAATTAGCCCCCAGCAAAATTGCTGTGGCAAGAATGGCAACGTGCAGGCGCCGGCCGGTCAAATACGTACCCATAGATCACCCTTCCCTTTGCATTTCTAACTATTTTGAAAGCAGCGTCGGTAGGTCCGGCCGCGCCAAATATCGCACTGGATGATTGGCGTGGTTGCCTCCCTCGTTATTAGCTTCTTGGGAAGTAAGACTAGGACCGGGCGAGCATAAATGAAAATCGTTTGATTCTATTCCAGAAATAACTAAGATTTATGCTGGGAGGATTAAACAATGGAAATCTATCAATTCCGCCAGTTGTTAGCAGTTGCAGAAACTAGCAGCTTTACAAAGGCTGCAGATCGGCTCGGTGTCTCGCAGCCAGCTTTGTCCGCCGGAATATCAAAGCTCGAAGACGAACTCGGCGTCATTCTGGTTCACCGGGACCGGCGCGCCGCGCCGTTCACCTCACTCATCAAGGCCAGCGACTCGCCGCTCGCGCGCGACAGGTGATGGAGGTTTGCTCGACCGCTCGCGCGGAAATGCGAGCCAACGATTCTCTCGAGACAATCACACTTGGCGTCTTGCCATCGCTTCCGATCAAGAAGATCTCGGCTATTGCGAAGGCTTGCATGGCGGCTTTTCCGGACGTGTCCTTCGATTTCCGCGAAGGACACAGCGCGGAGCTTCAGGAGTTGCTGAGCAAGGACAAGCTGGATCTCGCGTTCTCATCGACGTTCAAGCAGGAGGAAGAGCCGGAACAGGCGCGGTTGATGGAAGAGCCTTATATGTTGGCCTGCCATTTCGACCACCGCCTGGCTCGGCGCGGATCCATCCTGCTGAGCGACATCGATGGCGAGGACTTTGTTCTGAGGACCTCGTGCGAGGCGCGGCGTGCGACCCAGGATATTTTGAGCACGCGCGGCATCCGCAACAAGATCACCGCGCGTACCGCGCAGGATGATCGCGCCTTTAATCTTGTCGAGGCGGGCATTGGTGTCGCACTAATGCCAGCCCTGTTCTCGGGGCAGGGCGTAGCGCGTGTACCAATCTCCGACCTGCCAATCACCCGGACCCTCGTGGTCCAAAAGAAGCACAAGCCCAAGAAATCCGCTGAAGCGATTTTCCAGTTCCTGAAAGAAAAAGATATTCGCCACTTGTAATCCCGACCGAAAGAGCAAAATTGTTGAGGCATGATGCGGATATTTTTTAGCGCAACTGACTGGGACATTCTCAACAAAAGCGCTCGTCGCCAATCGTGCATCAAAATAAGCGGCCATCTCTCCTCCTACAGTGCTAGGATGAGCTAGTTCGTCAGCCACTCCAAAAGCCATTCTAAGATTAATTCTCGTTCCCGAACTTTCAACTCAAGAGTTCTTCATGTGCCGGCGCAACAATCAACGTACTGAACAGGAATTAGAAGCCGGTCGCTCTGATATTGTATCTAACATTGGCGAGATCATTCCCGATCTCAATTTGAAGCGCACCCCAACAGTTCTTTTTATAATCTTTTTGGGTACGTTCCTCGCCGCCCTTTCAATACTCACTACTCCCTAGAAGTATCTATAAGATTGGCGAGCTCAGAATTGCGATCTACCACTCGCTAAAAGTTTACTTGAATCATGAAGCGGTCGATTCTAGGCCACAACCCTCGTGACGCTAGAGCTCGCTATGTTGAGTTGAAATGCGCGCCACCTAACATTCCATAACCGCTCATTACGTGAATAATGAAACACTGCCTCGATTTCATCATTACCTTAGGCGAACCGGCGCTCTGACAGATTATGTCGCGCGTCGGCGAATTCACGCTGAAGGCGTTCGACGAGCTCTGATACTGGGGGTGCGTCAATGATCGACCCAATTCTCTGACCTGAGCCCCAGATGTCCCGCCAGGCCTTCGATTTCATGTTTCCTCCAGATCCAAAATTCATTTTGGATTTGTCGGCAACGGGAAGATTGTGAGGATCTAATCCGTTTGCTGCAATACACTGCGGTCTCGCCCCTATTTGCGCGTTTGGAATTGTTAGAAACGGAATACGAAAAGCAGCAGGTCGTTTTAGTGCACGTGACCTGACGATGAATTCATTGGATCGACCTTGAATTCGACATCGACCTTGCCGGCCTTCTCGAATTGCAACTGGCCCTTGATCATCGTAAAGTCTCGGTGCCGCAGCGTTTTTCGCGGCGATTCCCTAAGCGGATTAACAGGGACTGGAAATAAAGAGAACAGGGATCGAGCCAATTAGATCAGGGAATATCAACGTCATCCTGATTGAAACTAATGAGTCACTGGATATCTGCTACGTAACAGGACTTCGACGTATTACAGTGGCTGACGCGCAGTTCTACTGGCCGTCCATTCACATCAAAGGCTACTCGAGAAATTTCAAGAAGCGGAGTGTTCGGACTGATCCCGAGGTGCTTTGCTTCTTCAGTATAAGACGCAACGGCTCGAAGGCGTTCAGCAACTCTCGCGATACTAATGTTGTATCGCTCTTGATAAATCACATACATTTCGTCGCCCATTTCCTTGCCCTTCTCCACGGAAAGGTCGGGCATAATAGCGACTGGTACATAAATCCTCTCAAGGATTTCCGGCTTACCATTGAATGAACGAACGCGAAGAATAACGTGAATAGGCTTCCCGGGCTCGATTCCTAGCTGAGTTGCTTGATTGATCGGCGCGCGGATGGAGCGCTGACTTATAACCGTGCTCGTGGGAATAAGCTTGCTATCGTCAAGGCCAACAATGCGAAAGAATTGAAAGAGAGATCGATCACGAGAGTGTCGCGCGACAAAGGTACCGACCCCTTGCTTTCGCACTAGCATTTTTTCGGCTTCAAGTTCCATGAGAGCCTTTCGAACTGTGCCTTGGCTGACCTTATACTCAGCAGCTAGTTCGTTCTCATTGGGAAGCATC
>JAPLPA010000255.1:0-5044 GCA_026400415.1 Afipia sp.
AGACCTCTCGTCCGTCGTCGCCGCAGTTCCGGGGAATGGAAAATCCGAGACCGGCAAGATCGCGATGGTGGAGAATACCGTCGATCCCACCACGGGCATGGTGACGGTGCGCGGTATCATGGACAATGAGAGCGAATTGCTGTGGCCCGGTATTCTCGTCAACACCAAACTCATCGTGCGTCGTGAGGAGGCCGTGGTCGTGCCGTCCGTCGGCGTGCAAAGAAGCCAGACCGGCGACTATGTGTTCGTCGTCAAGGATGGCAAGGCGCAGGTGCAGCCTGTGACGGTGAGCCGCACATTTCAGGGCAATTCCATCATCGCCAGCGGCCTGAATGGCGGGGAGGATGTCGTCGTGGACGGCCAGTTGTTATTGTCCAACGGCAGCGCGGTTGAAACGCGCGCGCGCAAGGCCGGAGCCTGATCGATGAGTCTCTCCGAACTCTGCATCAAACGCCCGGTCATGACGACGCTGATGACCGCGTCGATCATCGCGTTCGGTGTATTTGGATTTCGGCTGCTGCCTGTGTCGGCGCTGCCGAAGGTCGATTTTCCGACGATAGCTGTGACGGCGACATTGCCCGGTGCGAGCGCAGACACGATGGCGGCATCGGTCGCAGGACCAATCGAGCGGCAGCTCTCGACGATTTCCGGCATCTCCTCGATGTCGTCGAGCTCGTCGCAGGGAACGACGGTCATCACCATTCAATTCGACCTCAATCGCAACATCGATGGTGCTGCGCTCGACGTGCAGACCGCGCTGACCATCGCGCAGCGGCGCTTGCCGATCGAGATGACGATCCCGCCGAGTTTTCGCAAAGTTAACCCGGCAGAATTCCCCGTCCTTTTCATTTCGATGAATTCGGAAACACAGCCGCTATCGACGGTGAACGAATACGGAGACATCACGGTCGGGCAGGCGCTCTCGCAAATTCCCGGCGTCGCGCAGGTTCTGATTTACGGCGCGCAGAAGTTTGCGGTTCGCGTGCAGGCCGACCCTGAAGCAGCCGCAGCACGCGGACTGTCGCTCGAAGATATTCGCAACGCCGTCGCAAAGGCCAATTCATCGACGCCGGTCGGCACGTTGAACGGCCCCAAACAGGATATCGCACTGCAGGCGTCCGGCCAGCTCAGCAAGGCCAGCGATTACCGTCAGGTCGTCGTCGCCTACCGCAACGGATCGCCGGTCAAGCTCGACGAAGTCGCGAAAATCTATGACAGCGTCGAGAACGACAAGATCGCAACCTGGTTCAACGGACGGCGCGCCATCGTCCTTGCAATTCAAAAGCAGCCGGACGCCAATACGGTTGCCGTCGTCGATAACATCAAGGCTAAGTTGCCATCGTTGCGCGCGCAAATCCCGCCGTCGGTGACGATGGATCTGATGCTCGACCGCTCTGTTTCGATTCGTCAGTCGGTCACGGACGTTGAGGAGACGCTGCTGATCGCGGTCGGCCTTGTGATCGTCGTGATCTTTCTTTTCCTCCGTTCCGCATCTGCCACTTTCATTCCCGCACTCGCCGTTCCGATCTCGTTGTTCGGCACATGCGCTGTGATGTACGTGCTGGACTACTCGATCAACAACATGACGCTGCTTGCACTGACGTTGTCGGTGGGGTTCGTGGTCGACGATGCCATCGTGATGCTGGAGAACATTGTTCGCCATATCGAAGAAGGCATGAAGCCGTATGAAGCGGCGCTGAAAGGCGCGCGCGAAATCGGCTTCACCATCATGTCGATCACCTTCTCGCTGATTGCTGTGTTCATTCCGGTTTTGCTGATGGGCGGCATTGTCGGCCGCGTGTTCCGCGAGTTTGCCGTTACGATTTCGGTCGCGATCATCGTATCCGGGTTCGTTTCGCTCACCTTGACGCCGATGCTTTGCGCGCGGGTGCTCAAGGCGCACAATCCGCATCACAAGCCGAATTTTGTTCTGCGCTGGTTCGAGACGATGTTCGACAGCTGGCTGCGCGCTTATGAATGGTCGCTCGACCAGGTGCTGGCGCGCAAATCGGTAATGCTTGTGGTGACGCTGGCGACGCTGGCCGCCACTGTCGTGCTCTATATGGTCGTACCCAAGGGATTTTTTCCGCAGGAGGACACCGGGTTTCTGATCGGCATTACTGAGGCCGCGACGGATACGTCTTACGAAGCCATGGTCGCGCGGCAGCGGGTGCTGGCGGAAATCCTGCAGAAAGATCCAGCAGTTGAATTCGTCAACAGTACCGTCGGATCGGGCGGTCCGAACCCGACTGCAAATTACGGACGACTCTTCATCGGACTAAAGCCCAAGGAAGATCGCGGCGATGTGCAGAAAGTCGTCGCGCGGTTGCGTCAGAAAGCCTTAACTGTCCCAGGGCTGCAGGCATTTTTCCAGAGCATCCAGAATCTCAACATCGGCGGGCGACCGTCGAAGAGTCAGTATCAATACACGCTGCAGAGCGGCGATACGGATTCGCTGTATCGCTCGAGCCCCGAGATGCGCGACAAGATCGCCAAGGTCCCGGGATTGCTCGACGTCACAACCGATCTTTACATCAAGAATCCGCAGTTGACGGTTGAGATCGATCGCGAGAAGGCGATGGTCTACGGCGTGACGGCCGACCAGATTCGCAATCAGCTCTACAACGCATACAAACCGAGAAGGGTCAGACCATTCCGCTCGATGCGGTTGCCAAGATGGTGCCGTCGGTCGGGCCGCTGCAGATCAATCATCAAGGCCAGCAACCGGCGGTCACGATTTCCTTTAACCTCGCGCCAGGCACGTCGCTCGGATATGCAGTCGATCAGATTGTGCAGATCGAGCAAGACTCAAATCTGCCCGCGACGATTGCGACAGGTTTCTCCGGTACCGCGCAGGTCTTTCAGGATTCATTGCGCGGGCAGGGCATCCTCATTCTTGCCGCCGTGTTCGCAGCGTTCGTGATCCTCGGCATTCTCTATGAGAGCTTCATTCATCCCATCACCATCATCTCCGGCCTGCCGTCGGCGGGCATCGGCGCGATCCTCACGCTGATGCTGTTCGGCATGGAATTGTCCGTGATCGCCATGATCGGCATCGTGATGCTGGTCGGCATCGTGAAGAAGAACGCGATCATGATGGTGGATTTTGCGATCGAGCGGCGCAGTGTCGGCATCAGTGCAGAGCATGCCATCCGCGAAGCCGCACTCCTGCGTTTCCGTCCCATCATGATGACGACGTTCGCTGCGATCTTCGGCACGCTGCCCATTGCCATCGGTGCGGGTGCAGGTGCCGAGTTGCGTCAGCCGCTCGGTGTGGCCGTTGTCGGCGGCTTGATGGTGTCGCAATTGCTGACGCTGTTCATCACGCCGGTAATCTACATCTATCTCGACCGCATCGATCGCCGTCTCAAGCGCCGTCTCGATCCGACATTCGTCGAGCCTGCCGACGTCAAGCCGAAGCGCGTCGCGGCGGCGGAATAGTCATGGCATTCAGCAAACTCAGAGGCGCATTCGCAGCGGTCTTGATCGCGGCGAGTCCAATTGTCGCGTTCGCCGCCGAGGAGCCCATCGAAATCTTCGACGCGCACATGCATTACAACTGGGAGCCCAAGCCGTATTACAACGTCGATGAAGTGCTGGCGGTCTTCAAGAAAAACCGCGTCACCGGCATTCTCTCAACCAGCCGTCCCAACACTGGCACGATTGCGCTGATGGACGCGAAGGCCAATGCCAAAGCCGAGGGTCTGCAGATCGTGCCGTTCATCCGGCCCTATCGCATCCGCGCCGACATCCAGACCTGGTACAACGATCCAACCATCTTCGATCTGATCCAAGAGGAATACAAACGCGGTTATTATCGCGGCATCGGCGAATTTCACATTTCGGGAAAGCTTGCTGAGGGCGAGCAGGTGAAAAAGATCGTCAACTTCGCGGTTGAGCGCGATCTTTACCTGCACGCGCATTCCGACGACGCGGCCGTCGAAATTCTGATGAGCCACAATCCGAAGGCGCGGATCATCTGGGCGCATACCGGGTTCGGCCTCGGTGCAGATCGCGTCGCCGAAATGCTGACGAAATATCCGCAACTCTGGGGCGAGTTATCCTACCGCAGCGGCATCACAGCCGGCGGCGGCAAACTGACGCCGGAGTGGCGCGCGCTGTTCACGAAATTTCCCGATCGTTTTGTGTTGGGGTCCGACACGTGGGTTCCCGAGCGATGGGCGAGCTACGGCGACACGATGAGCGAATACCGTGCGTGGCTCGCGCAACTGCCGCCCGACATCGCAGCCAAGATTGCCAACGGCAACGCGCGCAGATTGTTCGTGAGTAAATAAAATAAAAGTTGCGAGTTCGCCGACGGTTATTATTAGGTGGCGCTCAGGTGAAACGTCGCTGCTAGGATGCGCCACCCTTCCGCGAGGCGAACCACATTGTACGACTGCCGCCACTGCCTTGCCACGCTCCCGTCAGCTCGAAGATTTTTCCAAGTTACGGTTGCCAGCGCGCTGCGTTCGCCTATGGGAACGACTTCCAGATCGTGCATGGTGCCGCTTTTGCCGCCCTCGCTTCGATAGGTATCGGCTACCCCTTGGAAGAAACGCGCGATCTCATCACGCGACTGAAAACTATGTATCGACCCGTCTCCCCGCATCGTAATTGTGGGGATACAGTAGAGCTCGGCGATTTGCTTGCCATCAAAAGATGTAAAGGCTTTATCGTATTGGTTGAGGAAGCTGGAAATCTCGGCTTCAAGCGCCTTTGACATTGTTTGGCTCCAAGAACATCGAAGCAAATCGACGTTTCAGATAGAGAAGCTCGTCCCACACCCGCACGAAGCGGTTGCATTCGGGTTGACCACGCGGAACGACGCGCCGATCAGGTCGTCGACGAAATCGACTTCTGAGCCTGCCAGAAACGGCACGGACGATGGGTCCACCAGCACGACCGCATTGTCGCGTTCAATCACGAGGTCGTCCTCGGCCTTGGCGCGCTCGATGTCGAATTTATACTGAAAGCCCGAGCAACCGCCGCCCTCGACGCTGACGCGCAGCATCGCGCCTTCACCTTCGGATTTGAGAATCTG
>JAPLPA010000255.1:5122-11014 GCA_026400415.1 Afipia sp.
GAGAACAGAATATCTCGAATGTCCGTCGGAATGGCTGCCCCCCTCAAGCCCTATGGCTCAGACCCCGCCTTGAGCCGGGGGCGTCTGATTGAGGAGCCTGCGAGCCGTACACGAAGCGCGTTCCGGCGCGATTGCGACCGGGTGATCCATTCGACGGCTTTCCGAAGGCTCAAGCACAAAACGCAGGTCTTCGTGTTCCATGAGGGCGATCATTATCGCACGCGGCTGACCCATACGCTTGAAGTCGCCCAGATTGCGCGCGCACTGGCGCGCTCACTTGGCCTCGATGAAGACCTCACCGAGACACTGGCGCTGGCGCATGATCTTGGTCATCCGCCGTTCGGACATGCTGGCGAACGTGCTCTCGATGAATGTCTGAAAGATCATGGTGGCTTCGATCACAACGCGCAGAGCCTTCGTGTCGTCACGCTGCTGGAGCGGCGCTATCCGCAATTCAACGGATTGAATCTTACATGGGAGTCGCTCGAAGGCATCGTCAAGCACAACGGCCCTATGACGGATCGCGCCGGCAACGCGGTAGGCCGCTATCGCGCGCACGGCGTCCCGGCAGGCATCACCGAATACACGCGCGGGCACGATCTCGAACTGTGGAGTTATGCGTCGCTTGAAGCGCAGGTCGCCGCCATTGCGGACGACATTGCCTACAACGCACACGACATCGACGATGGTTTGCGCGCGGCACTGTTCTCGGTGGACGATCTCAACGTCATTCCAAAAATCGCCGAGATCAACATCGGCATCGTGCGGCGCTATCCGGCGCTCGACGATGCGCGACGCGGCGCAGAACTGGTGCGCGAACTGATTTCCTATCTGATAAATTCGGTGGCGATGGAGGCAGGGCGGCGACTGAATACAGCGAAGCCGAATTCGGTCGACGATGTCCGCAAGCATCACGATACGCTGGTGGCATTTTCGGCGGATGCAGCAGAAGTCGAGACGACCATCAAGGCGTTCCTTAAACAGCGGATGTATCGCCACACGCGGGTGATGAATGTGATGAACGACGCCGAAAGCTTGGTGCGCGATTTGTTTGCGCGTTATCACGCAAGCCCCCGCGATCTGCCTGCAGACTGGTCGGCAGGAGAGGGCGACGACGACGAGACCAGCCGCGCGCGACGGATTGGCGACTTTATTGCCGGCATGACCGACCGTTATGCCATTGTCGAGCACGCAAGACTTTTTGACTCGACACCTGAATTGCGTTAGGCGGCGCAGATCATGACCAATCCATCTTCACCGCATTTGTTTGCCGACGTGCTGTTGCGCGTCCATGCGGTGTGTCGCGTGCTGGGCGGAGAGGGCACACTTCCCGCCGACATCGATCTGGCGCGTGTGGTCGTCGAGCCGCCGAAGGATGCGGCGCATGGCGATATGGCGACAAATGCGGCGATGGTTCTTGCAAAGGAGGCCGGTGTCAAGCCGCGCGACCTCGCCGACAAGATCGCCGACAAACTTCGCATCGATCCGTTGATCGAGAAGGTCGATATTGCGGGTCCGGGTTTCATCAATCTCAAGCTCAAGAACGCTGCTTGGTTTGACGCATTGCGCGCCGTGCTGGCGCAAGGCGACGGCTATGGCCGCAGCCACATCGGCGCAGGCGAGAAGGTCAACGTCGAATACGTTTCGGAAAATCCGACCGGCCCGATGCATGTGGGCCATTGCCGAGGCGCAGTGTTTGGCGACGCGCTGGCAAGTCTCTTGTCGCGTTCGCGGGCTACGACGTCACGAAGGAGTACTACATCAACGATGCGGGCGCGCAGGTCGATGTGCTGGCGCGCTCGGCGTTCTTGCGTTATCGCGAAGCACTTGGCGAAAACATTGGAGACATTCCGGAAGGGCTTTACCCCGGCGATTATCTCATCCCTGTGGGAAAAGTGCTTGCTGCCGAGTACGGCGACAAGTTGCTGAAGCAATCCGAAGCCGAGTGGCTTCCTGTCGTGCGCGCAAAAGCCATCGCCATGATGATGGACATGATCAAGGGCGATCTTGCTGCGCTCAATATCAAGCACGATGTTTTTTTCTCCGAGCGTTCACTGAACGAGAAGGGCAAGGATCAGGTCGGCGCGACCATCGAGTGGCTGCGCGCGAAGGGTGATGTCTATGAAGGACGCCTGCCCCCGCCAAAGGGTGCGCCGGTAGAAGATTATGAGGATCGCGAGCAGACGCTGTTTCGCGCGACCGCTTTCGGCGACGATGTCGACAGACCTCTGAAAAAATCAGATGGGTCGTACACGTATTTCGCCTCCGACATCGCCTACCACAAAACGAAATTCGATCGCGGTTTTCTCACCATGGTCGATGTATGGGGCGCGGATCACGGCGGCTACATCAAGCGCGTTCAGGCGGCCATCAAGGCCGTCACGTCGGACAAGGCGACGCTCGATGTGAAGATCGTGCAGCTCGTCAAGCTGCTGCGCAACGGCGAGCCCGTGAAAATGTCGAAGCGCTCCGGCGATTTCGTCACGCTGCGCGAAGTCGTCGATGAAGTCGGCTCCGATGCCGTGCGCTTCATGATGCTATTCCGCAAGAACGATGCCGTGCTCGACTTCGATCTGGCCAAGGTGATCGAGCAGTCGAAGGACAATGCGGTGTTCTATGTCCAATACGGACATGCGCGCGGCCATTCGATTTTCAAGAATGCGCGGACGGCGGTGACGGCACTGCCGGCGGAGACCGCAAAGCGTGTCGAATTCCTGGCGGACGCCAAAATCGAACGCTTGAGCGACTCGGTTGAACTCAGTCTCATTCGCCAGATTGCGCTGTTCCCCAGGATCGTCGAGGCGGCTGCGGTTGCTCATGAACCGCACCGGATTGCCTTCTATCTCTATGACCTCGCCAGGGTCGGGACCTGCCGCATTTACGCTTCATTATCGAGAATGATGCAGAAATCACCATCGCGCGTCTGGCCTTGGTTCAGGGTGTCGTCTCGGTTCTGGCTTCTGGCCTCGCCGTACTCGGCGTCCATGCTCCAGACGAGATGCGATAGAAGGGATTTTGCCGTCTACGCGGGGTAGGTAGCGGCAAAAATAGCGGACGCTTCGCCATTTCGGTGTAAGCTCGGCATTCCCGAAGGGGACGCAGCGTCACATGGCCGACCGATACCGCGACAGACCATATCCAGACGACGACTTCGCCCGCGACGACTCCAGCGCGCCGCAGCGCCCCGCTCAGAGCGACCCGCTGGCGGAACTCGCGCGCCTGATCGGACAAACAGATCCATTCTCGACTTTTGGCCGCGACGGCCGACAGCCACCCGCGCGCCCCGAAGAGGACTTCACAGACGAAGCCGCCCGATACTATGAGGACGAGGCGGTTCAACAGCCGTCATGGATGCGCAACCGGCCGCCCGAGCAGGACGCCGCTTACGGCGACGGCGAACCTTACAATGCGCGTCGTGACGATAGCCGATACGGCAACGACGATCAGGCCCCCCGGTTTGAGGAGCAGTCTTTCGATCAGGGCCGTGCACGCGAAACTGACAATTCACGTTACGACAATGTCCTGTTCCCTCAACCGGCTCGCGAAGTGCATCGCGATGCACGGTTTCCGGTCGCGAACGATCGCTACAGCGACGACCGTTTCGACCGGCCGCATTACGACGACGAACACGACGATGAAGTGCCGAGACGTCGCGGCGGGACGATGACAGTGGTTGTCGTGTTGCTGCTTGCCGTCGTCGGAACTGCGGCGGCTTTTGGTTATCGCACGTTCATTGGATCGCCGCGCAGCGGCGAGCCGCCTGTCATCAAGGCCGATACCGGTCCGAACAAGGTGATGTCGGCAGCATCGGGCGATAGCAAACAAATCAACGACCGTATCGGCGACAAGGCTGGCGAGCGCGTGGTGTCGCGTGAGGAGCAGCCGGTCGATCTGAACGGCAAGACGCAGCCGCGCGTCGTGTTTCCGCCGTTGTCGCAGAACAACAATCCGCCGAATGCGTCGAGCGCCAACACGGCCGCACGCCCGACGGGCAACGGTGTCGGCAATGGCACGGTCACAACCGGCGGCGAAGAGCCCCGGAAAATACGAACTCTGACGATCCGTCCCGATCAGGCTGATGCGGCTGCCGCGCCGACAACGACCGCCGCGCCCACAACGACAGCCGCACCTGCGCGCCCGACAGTTGCACCTCCGCGTGCTCCGTCGCCGTCCAGCACGGCGTCGGCTCCTGCGGCAACGGGCGGACCGATTGCATTGACACCGCAAGCGGCGGAGCCGCGTCCGAGGGTCGCCTCCGTCAGTCCTGCGGCTGCAGGCGGTGGCGGTTCGTATGTGCAGGTGTCATCGCAGAAGACCGAAGCGGACGCACAGACATCGTTCAAGGCCATCCAGTCGAAGTATTCCGAAGTTCTCGGATCGAAGCCATCGACGATCCGGCGCGCGGATTTGGGCGAGAAGGGCGTGTTCTATCGCGCGCTGGTCGGACCGTTCGGCACGACAGACGAAGCAGCGACGTTCTGCGTCAACCTCAAGGCCGCCGGCGGCCAGTGCATCGTTCAGCGCAACTGATCGCGATTGTGGATTAAGTCTGCGCTGCTCCCGCACGAGCAGCAGCTTGCTTGACCCCGGCACGATACGCGGGCTAATCGCCCCAAATGGCGTCGCGCGCATTCATCACGGGACTATCCGGGTCCGTTCTCACGCAGGATGAACGCGCCTTTTTGCGCGATCAGCAACCTTGGGGATTCATCCTCTTCAAGCGCAATGTCGATACGCCGTCTCAGGTCACAGAGCTGGTGCGCCAGTTGCGGGACATTG
This sequence comes from Afipia sp., assembly GCA_026400415.1. Lineage (GTDB taxonomy): Bacteria > Pseudomonadota > Alphaproteobacteria > Rhizobiales > Xanthobacteraceae > Afipia. Next base: position 9,902 of record JAPLPA010000255.1, read on the forward strand.
TTGCTCGTCCGGACGCGCCGGTTCTGATCGATCAGGAAGGCGGCAGGGTCCAGCGGCTGTCGCCGCCGCACTGGCCGGTCTATCCGCCCGGCGCGGTATTCGGTGCCTTGTACGATCAGGATCGTACGGCGGGTCTGGACGCGGCATATCTCACCGCGCGTCTGATCGCGGCCGATCTTTCAGAGTTGGGTGTTACGGTCGATTGCCTGCCTTTGGCCGATGTTCCGGTGGAAGGGGCAGATGCCGTGATCGGCGACCGCGCGTATGGAACTTCGCCCGAAAAGGTCGCGAAAATTGCTCGCGCCGTGTCCGATGGGCTGATGGACGGCGGTGTATTGCCGGTGCTCAAGCACATTCCCGGCCACGGAAGGGCCACAGCCGACAGCCACATTGGTTTGCCGACCGTGGATACGTCCGCCTCAGAGCTTGCGCGAACCGATTTTGCGGCGTTTTTGCCCTTGGCGGATTTACCTATGGCGATGACGGCACATGTTGTGTTTAGCGCGCTGGACTCCGCCCAACCGGCGACGACATCTGCCACAATCATCGAACAGGTGATTCGCGGCTCGATTGGATTTCAAGGCCTGTTGATGAGTGATGACGTGTCGATGAACGCCCTCGAAGGATCGATCGCCGAGCGCACCCGCGCGATTTTTGCGGCTGGCTGCGACGTGGTCCTGCATTGCAACGGCAAGTTCGACGAGATGCAGGCGGTCGCAAACGCGACGCCAATGCTGGGTGGAGAGGCGCTTGCGCGCGCGGATCGCGCCTTGGCGTCACGCAAACCGCCAAAGACTTTCGATCGCATCGCAGGCCGTGCACGGCTCGATGAATTGATCCGCAGGAGTGCGGTGGCATGAGCGCGGAAATTCTTTCATTTGAAACCGGATTGCCGGCAGATCGTCAATTGTCCGACGAGCCTTCGCTCGTCATCGATGTCGAAGGCTATGAAGGCCCGCTCGACCTATTGCTGACGCTTGCGCGGCAGCAAAAAGTCGATCTGTCCAAGATTTCCATTTTGGCACTCGCCGATCAGTATCTCAAATTCATTGAGGCGGCGCGTAAAATCCAGCTTGAGCTTGCCGCCGATTATCTGGTGATGGCGGCGTGGCT
>JAPLPA010000601.1 GCA_026400415.1 Afipia sp.
GCAAAGATTTCCGCTGCGCCGAAAACAAAAGACTTCATAATTAAAATGGGCGGAATTCCCTTTCCAGGGGATCGCGGCCAATTAGCCGAAACTATCCGGCACGAAGTCGCGAATTGGGAACAGTATGTGAAACTCGCAAACATCACGCCGCAATAGCGCCACCTGATATGTCGCTCAGACTGTATCGCACATCTCAGCGGCAGCATCATTGCGCAATAAACTCTCTTCGAGCAGCTGAACGGAAAGCGCCCTGAATGAATTCTTTTGCGGTTCAGCCGTATACAGGCACACGCATCATCGATCTCACGCAGGAGCTAGGTGCCTATGCGACGCGGCTTTTTGCCGATCTGGGTGCCGAAGTCATCCGCGTCGAACCGTTGGAAGGCCGAACGGACCGATCGACGGGATTATCCCGGCAGAATAGTTCTGGGCAAAACCAAAGCGCGGCATTCACCTTCTTTGGCGTCAATAAAAAGAGCGTTTCGCTCGACCTGCGCACAAGCGCCGGACGTGACATTCTTCGCGAATTAATTGCGACCGCCCAGGTCGTTGTATACGAATCCTGTCCAGAGATAGACTTGCTGGAACTTGTTTCTACAGTTCCCGGCCAGCGCGTCGTCGCCGTCATCTCTCACTTCGGATTGACCGGCCCTTATGCCTCGTATCTTGGATGTGACCTTGTCGATCAAGCTCTCGGCGGGATTGCCTGGCTCTCGGGAAAAATTGACGACGCACCACTGCGCATTGGAGGCGGCCAAGCAGGGTTCGTAACGTCCATTTACGCCGCTATCGCCACTGCAGCGGCCCTGTGGGAGCTGGAGAAAAGCGGCACGGGCCATCTGCTCGATATTTCGGCTCAGGAAGCCATTGCACATTCCCTGCAGAATACAATCCAGATGTACGACATCGCGGGCAAAGTTACGCTGCGAGGCGGCGTGGCGCGCGATGTGATGGAGGGCATCTTCGCCTGCAGCGACGGATACGTTTTTCTCGCAGCCCCTCCGTTCATGGGCGATCAATGGAACCAGATCATCGCGTGGATGGAGGAAACCGGATTTACCCAGCACGCGAGGCTACGCGAGCCCGAATGGTCCCAACGCGATCTGCGAACCAGCAGCGACTTGCGCGCCGAGTTCAAGCAACTGTTCGAGCAGTTCCTTGCTAACAAGAAGCGCGCAGCAATCGCGAATGAATGCATCGCGCGCAAAATCCTCATCGCTCCGGTTAGCACCGTGGCTGACTTGCCGGACGACAGGCAGCTTTCCTACCGAAACTTTTTTACATCGATCGCCCACGGCAGCAACACGATTGCCTTTCCAGGCGCGCCATACCGCCTGTCCGAAAAAGTTTGGCGGTTAAAGGACGTCCCTCCCCGCCTGGGTGCAGACAACGACCGCTATCTGGCTTCGCTGGCGACTGCCGCTTGCAAGCCCGCTCGCGTGGAGCGCGCCTGATGTTTCCCCGTTTTCTGGAAGGGATTCGCATTACCGACCTGACCTGGGCGGGCGCCGGCCCCTACTCCACCAAGGCCTTCGGCGATCTGGGCGCGGAAGTTTTGAAGGTCGAGAGCGCCGGGCGTCCGGACCCGGTACGCAACGGCCCGCCGTATGCGGGTGGCGTGAAGGGGATCAATCGCAGCGGCTATTTTGCCTCACGCAACAACAGCAAACTCAGCGTATCCGTCGATCTGAAAACCGCCCACGGCCGCGAGCTTGTGCGTGAACTCGCCGCGAAATCGGATGTCATCGCCAACAATTTCGGGCCGAGCGTGATGGATAAGCTCGAGCTCGGCTACCAGGAAATCCGGAAGATAAATCCCACCATCGTCTATCTCGGCATGCCGATGTATGGCGAAAAAGGACCGCTCGCTCCGATGCTTGGGGTCGGCATGACAATCGCCGCAGTTTCCGGGCTGACCGATCTAACCGGTTACCACGACGGTCCGCCTGTCGGTCCCGGCACGCATTTTCCTGACCACGCCATCAATCCCTATCACGGGGCTTTCGCCGTACTTTCTGCGCTGCGTTATCGCCGGCTCACAGGTCGCGGCATGAAGATCGACCTCGCACAAGTCGAATCCACGATGAATTCGGTGGGGCCGGCATTTGTCGAATGGGCGACATCCGGCACTCCGCCTCGGCGCATCGGAAACCGCTCTCAGGAACACGCGCCTCATAACATCTTCCGTTGCAAGGGCGAAGATGCGTGGTGCGCGGTTGCCGTGCTCACCGACGCCCAGTGGGGATCGCTTTGTGAACTCATCGGGCTTCCCGACCTTGCAAAAAACGACAAGCTCAAGACGGCACAGGCGCGCGTCGCACGCGCCGACGAAGTCGAGGCCGTCGTGACCCCTTGGATCGCCGAGCGGACGCCGACCGAGGCGATGCAACTCCTTCAGCGGGCCGGCATTCCGGCGGGCGCCGTGCAGAACGCGCGTGACCTTCTCGAGGATGATCCGCAACTGGCCGCCCGTGGTTACTGGCAGGGTCTGGACCATCCGGAAATGGGGCTTACGAGGTTTACTTCACCTCCCTACCTCGTCGACGGTGAAAGAGTGGACTTGAAGCGTCCCCCCTTGCTGGGAGAGCATACGAACTTCGTCCTTGAGAGCGTTCTTGGATATACGCCAGATCGCATCGCCAAAC
>JAPLPA010000316.1:0-5943 GCA_026400415.1 Afipia sp.
CGAGACCGCCGACGCCATTCGCGAAACTGTGCACGATTTCTCGCAACATGAGATCGCGCCGCGCGCGGCGGAAATCGACAAGAGCAATCAGTTTCCGCGCGACCTGTGGCCGAAGCTCGGCGCGCTTGGGCTGCATGGCATTACTGTCGAGGAAGAATATGGCGGCTCCGGGCTCGGCTATCTCGAGCATTGCATTGCGATGGAGGAAATTTCGCGTGCATCAGCCTCGGTCGGACTCTCTTACGGCGCGCATTCGAATCTCTGCATCAACCAGATTCGCCGCAATGCCAGCGACGCACAGAAAAAGAAATATCTTCCGAAATTGATTTCCGGCGAACATGTCGGCGCGCTTGCGATGTCAGAACCCGGCGCGGGCTCGGATGTTGTGTCGATGGCGACGCGCGCCGACAAGAAGGGCGACCGCTACGTCATCAACGGCTCCAAGATGTGGATCACCAACGGACCCGTCGCGGAGACGCTTGTTGTTTATGCCAAGACCGATCCTTCAGCAGGCCCGCGCGGCATCACCGCGTTTGTCATCGAAAAAGGCATGAAGGGTTTTTCGACAGCGCAGAAGCTCGACAAGATGGGCATGCGTGGTTCGGACACGGCGGAGCTTGTATTCGAAGATTGCGAAGTTCCGGAAGACAACGTGCTCGGCAATGTGGGACGCGGCGTCAATGTTTTGATGTCTGGTCTCGATTATGAGCGCGCAGTGCTCGCCGCAGGCCCGCTCGGCATCATGCAGGCGTGCATGGACGTGGTGATGCCTTATGTTCATGAGCGCAAGCAATTCGGTCAGGCGATAGGAAATTTCCAATTGGTGCAGGGCAAGGTCGCGGACATGTATGTCACGATGAATGCGGCGCGCGCCTATGTGTATGCGGTGGCGAAGTCCTGCGATCGCGGAGAAACCACGCGTGAGGATTCTGCTGGTGCCATTCTGTACGCGTCCGAACGCGCGACGCAGTGCGCGCTAGATGCGATCCAGCTGCTCGGCGGCAACGGCTATATCAACGATTATCCGACAGGACGTTTGCTGCGCGACGCAAAGCTTTACGAGATCGGCGCCGGAACCAGCGAAATCCGCCGCATGCTGATCGGGCGGGAGCTCTTCGAGAAGACCGCATAATCCTGCCTGTCGTTACTGCGGCAGGTTGTTGGTCTTCGCGATCCACGCTCGCACATCCGGCAACACGAGCGGCAGCACGTCGCGGACCTCCTGAACCGTCATCCCGGTTTTGATGCGCGGATCGTAAAGAATGTTCAGGATGTACTGATCGTAGATGTCGAAGAAGCCCATCGAAACCTCGTCGTTGAACATCGTCCAGGGCACCGAGTTGGTGTCGTTGATCGGTCCCAGCGACTGCAGCAATTCCTCATAGGCGCAGTCGAGAAAGACGAAGTCACCGTCATCCACAGTCAGGATGACATCCGAACGCTGGATCTCGTAGGCTTCGTTCTTGCGAAAGCCGGAGAGGCACTGCGGATCGAGATTGCTGCGAATTTCCTTGGCGCGGTCCTGGCCATAGAAGGCGATGATCGTTTTCTGCAGATCGCGCTCGCGAACCAGTGTGATGATGGTATTGGCTTCTTCGCGGATATCCGTCATTGCGATGTCGAGATTCTGCACGCGCTGTTTGATGTCTGCCACCACCTTGCTGAGCTGCGTCTTCCGGTCGGCGCGAACCGCGCCTTCCAGAAAAACGCGCACCGGCATTTGATACTTTCGAATCCGGTCGATACGCCCTGCGAGATGATATTCGGCACCGAACGCGGTTTTCATAAACCCGTCGATGATCTGGCTGTCGGTGAAGCTCTTTTTCTCGGCGCGTTGGCGGGCCGAAATGGAGGAATTTTCGGCGGCCGGCGATATTGAAGCATAAAGTGACATACTCGCGGCGATCGCCACGATCAGACTCAAGCGCTGTAATTTTCGAATTTGTCGCATTGCGCGGAGAGCTAGCCGCAACGCGTCCGGAAGGGCAAGCGCGCTCAAGGCACACCCAAAATAAAAAGCCGGCCCGAAGGCCGGCTTTTCGTAGTGCTGCAACATCAGTTGTTTTTTACGATGACCGTCGCACCAACCTGAACGCGGCTATAGAGATCGATCACATCGTCATTGACCATGCGGAAGCAGCCCGACGATACGGCCTGCCCGATAGTTTCCGGTTCGTTCGAGCCGTGGATGCGATACAGCGTAGAGCCGAGATACATCGCACGCGCGCCGAGCGGGTTATCAGGGCCGCCTTTCATGTGCCGCGGCAAGTCGGGACGGCGCGCGAGCATCTGCGAGGGTGGGGTCCAATCCGGCCATTCCTTTTTGGCGGAGATTTTGTGCACGCCACCCCAGCGCATTCCGTCACGTCCGACACCAATACCGTAGCGCATTGCGCGTCCGCCATCTTGAACCAGATAGAGGCGGCGCTCCTTCGTATCGACGACAATCGTTCCGGGCGCATAGGCACCTTCAAAATTCACGGTCGTTCGCGGGATCGGGCCGGCGCCGCTTCCGCTGTAGCTGTTGCCGCCACCAAACAGCTGCTGAATTGGATTGAACTCCTGATCAGCGTTCGCCGATCCCAAGCCCGCGAACAATGCCGCCGCGGCCACCATTGCAGTCAAATTTCGCTTCATCCCAATCCCCATCGATTTCCTGTCCGGCGACGCCGTGATCTCGGAAAGTCAGGCCACAAATCCAGCGAATTCGCAACCCACAGGCCCGTGAAGGGTGGCGGTGCCTTTGACGAAAGGCGCCAACAGTGATTGATCTAGTGGAATTCTAAAAAGCCTGAAGCGGGAGTGGAACGATGAACGGTGCGGAAAGCCTGGTGCGAACTTTGGTCGCGGGCGATGTGAGTGTCATGCGTTGCGTGCTCGGGCTGTTCGAAGGTGTCGTGACGGGATGCGCCGACGGCTATTACCGCATGGCAGGCAAACCGGCTTCAACGTTGCTGCATCTCGGTCCTGGCCTCGCCAACGGCCTTGCGAATTTGCACAACGCCAAGAAAGCCCATTCAGGCATCGTCAACATCGTCGGTCAGCATGCGACCTATCACATCGAATACAACGCGCCGCTGACATCCGATATCGAAGGCATCGCGCGACCGATGTCGGCTTGGGTGCGCACGTCGCCGGATGCCAAATCCGTGGCGCGTGATGGTGCCGCCGCAATTGCCGCAGCGCGCAGCTCTCCTGGACAGATTGCGACACTCATTCTTCCCGCCGACACTGCCTGGAACGAGGCGGAAAGTGTCGCACAGGTGCCTACAGACTCTCAGCGCGTGAGTTATTCGGCCAAGGCCGTCGAGGAAGCCGCGCGCGTGTTGAAAGGCGGCGAACAGACATTGTTGCTCGTGACCGGCAAGGCTCTTACCGACGAAGGCTTGAAGCTTGCCTCGCAGATCGCAGGCAAGACCGGCTGCAAGGTGATGGGCCAGACCTACAACCCGCGCATGGCGCGGGGACGCGGACGTTTTTCGATCGACCGCATTCCCTATGTAATCGAGCAGGCGCTGCCGATCCTGAAAGACTTCAAGCACATCATACTGGTTGAGACCGCAGACCCGGTCGCGTTCTTCGCTTATCCGAACAAGCCGAGCCTGTTGAAGCCTGCAGGTTGCGAAGTGCATCGCATGGTTGAAGCTGGTGAAAATTCAGTCGCAGCGTTGCAGGCGCTGGCCGATACGCTCGGCGCCAAGACGGTGGATGTAAAACCGCAAGCGCTTGCTGAACTCGCCAAGCCGACCGGCGCGCTGACGCATGCAAGCATCGCGCAGGCCATTGCGTACGCGATTCCGGAAAATGCGATTGTGGTCGATGAATCGATCACGACAGGCCGCGCATTTTTTCCGCCAACCGCCGCCGCTGCGCCGCATGATTGGCTGCAGAATATGGGCGGATCGATCGGATTTTCGACGCCGGTTGCGACAGGAGCCGCGGTCGCTTGTCCGGATCGCAAGGTGATCTGCATGGTGGGCGACGGTAGTGCGATGTACACGCTGCAGTCGTTATGGACGCAGGCACGTGAAAAGCTTGATGTCACAACTGTTGTCTTTGCCAACCGCACCTATCAGATTTTGAAGGGCGAGTTCGCCGGCGTCGATGCAGGCGAGCCAGGCCGCAAAGCACTCGATATGCTGAATATCGACAACCCCGCGCTCGACTGGGTCTCGCTTGCCAAGGGTATGGGCGTCGAAGGCGTTTCTGTCAAAACCGCGGATGACTTTAACAAGGCGCTTGCGGACGCAAACAAGCAAAAAGGCCCGCGTCTGATAGAAGTGGCGATGTAATCTTCGCAATGGAACTTTCGTGCTGACGATTGCGTTGATTGGTTGTTATCAATTCAATTTTTTCGGGTCGTTTCATGAAGATATTTCAGGGCACGTCGTTCAGCCCCGATGTCATTGCGGCAATGACGCAAGCGCTCAACGAAGCAGTTGAAACGTTGCCCGAACAGGTGTCGTCCGGCCGCGTGCAGGCTCTCGCGAAAAATATCGTCGACCTTGCCTCGCAGGGGGAGCGTGATCCCGAGCGGATGAAGCTGTTGGCTCTACTGGCGCTGCAGGCTAAAGACGCGGGCTGACGGTCGCTACCGCCGGTATCATCGACGGGTTGAATTAAATTTCCAGTAGCATCTTTTGGCTAAATTATCGATCGCCGGATGAACGTCTGGCGATGAGCGATGCCCCGTGCAAGAAATGCCAAGAGGCCTTCATGAAATTTCTTATTCGTTTTTTTAAGGACGATTCAGGTGCCACAGCCATCGAATATGCGCTGATTGCTGCCGGTATTTCGATGGCAATTTTAGCCGCCGTCAACGGAATGGGTACGACGCTCGGCAGCAAGTTCACGTCCGTCAACACGTCCCTGAAATAACACTCCGGGTTTATTCGTGGCGTCGCTTCCGCAGGTCGAAGTTCCCGGAGGCGCGACATTTTGCGCGCTTCCATCAGCACTTATTTACCTAATCGCTTAGGGTTTTCACAGTAACTGACGTCTAAATTGCCCGCACTCCGCGAGAAGAATCCCGCGTTCAAAATCCAGAAGGTTTGTCATGGATCGAGCGGGATTGAACAATGAACATCGTGAAGCGTTTTTTGCGGGACGAGACCGCAGCCACAGCCATTGAATACGGATTGATTGCGGCGGGCATTTCGCTGGCCATTATCTCCGCCGTGAGAGGGCTCGGCACCAATCTTGGATCGAAATTCACCTCGATCAATACGTCGCTGAAGTGAGCCCCGTCGCGTAACGCGATGGTTAGCCGCCGAACGCGTTGCCTTCGCTAACCGAGCAGGTCTGGTTGGAATAGGTCGCCTTGCCCAAGTTCGTATAGGTAATTCCGTTCAAACCTTTGAATTGCACCGATTTGCCAGCTTCGGATCCAGACATGGCGTTCACCGTGCAACTCGTGAAGTCGTCATTGAACGAAACAATAATCTGAGACGCGCCGCTTAGGTGTTGGAACAGTGCAACGATCCGATTACCTTCAATGCGAAACTTCGATCCTTCCGGGCCGAGTTCGGACGTTTTTCGTTCACGTTGCTCCTGTCGGTCTTCTCTGTCGAAAATCCGGCCCTGATTGCTGATATAAAGCGTGCGGGCGAAATTACCGGAAGCCACAACGGGCGAGCCGTCTTCGCGCTTAGCCTGAGCTGAAGCGGTGAAGGAATAACGGACCGTCTTGTTGAGCATTTTTGCGGGCGCTGCTGCAGCAGTCTCTGCCAGCATGATTGTTGAAAAACAACCGAAGGCGACAATTGAAAACGCAGTCGTCAAGATCGTCAGATAATGAAACATTTTATTCCCCAAAAAAAATCTGCAACGCAAGTTTGCCCGCCGGAATGCGGGATGCAAGGCTCATCGTGTATTGTAATAAGGTCCGAGGTGGCCGAGGAACCGATGGTGGGCGCACAAGGGATCGAACCTTGGACCTCTCCC
>JAPLPA010000316.1:5951-10590 GCA_026400415.1 Afipia sp.
CCCGCTGAGCTATGCGCCCGAATGACCGCGTGCAGTCAATCAATGCCGCGATTTACGAAGCGATGGCAATGGGTGTCAAGCAGCTAGAAGCTCGCTTGTGGCCACGCTTAAGCGAATTCGTATCAGCCCGGTTGAGCGGCGCGCGACGCGTGGGCCTGAAGCGCTTTAATGCGCTGGGCGAGAGTACCGCCAGCTTCGGCAGTTGTACCATTCGTGGCGGCTGAAGTCGTTCCGTTGACGGCGGTGCTGGCTGAGGGTTTTGCCTGCTCGGCTGCAAGCATAGCTTCGATCGGCGAATCCGGTCCTTCAAGTGTGACGGCAAGCTTCGCGACTTCGGCTGCGATATCGTTGATCCGTTCGCGCAGCAGCGCATTTTCCATGCGCTCTGTCGACCAGGCCGATTCCGCCTGTTGATGAATGAGATTGATGTCGCGCTGCAGTTTGGCGCGTTCGTCGCGCGCTGTGCTCAGCTGTTCTTCGAGTGCGGCCTTTTCGGCGCGCAATTTGTTCATCGCGGCCGACTTGCCGCCAGTGGTCGCAGCGATCTCGTCGCGCAATTCCTGCTCGGTCAGTTTTGCAGCTTCCGATTGCTGGCGAAGCAGATTGTTCTCGTATTCACGCTCGGCGAGAATTTTGCCTTGCAAGGCAAGGCGGCTTTCGAGATCGGAAGTGCGGCTGGTCAACAATTCGGTTTCCTTGACCTGCACAAGAAGTTGCCGGTCGAGATCGCTGACGCGTCCGCTGAGATTCTCGACGCGTCCGCGGGCGCTTACGAGTTCGCGCGTCGCCGCGTCGGATTCGCCCCGCTGTTCCGCAAGGCGCGCTTGTGTGTCGCTGAATTCCTTTTCCGCTTCGTTGACGCGACTTTGCAACGCATCAACCTGACTGCGCACGCCAGCGAGTTCGGTCTGATGACCTTCGGCTTTAACCGAGTGATCGCTCAGTTCGCCGGTGAGTTTGCCGAGTTCGGCTTGCTTGTCGGCGAGCGCCTGTTCGGCGGTGCGCAACAACTGGGTCTTGGATGCAAATTCTTCTTCCGTGGCCCGCTGCTGATCGCGCAGCAATTTCTCGCGCGCCTCCAATGAAAAGATCGTCGCGTTCTTTTCGCCAAGTTTGATCTTCAGGCGATTGATGGCATCGGACTTCTTGCCAAGTTCGGCAAGCTGGCTCGATGTCTTGTTCTTGAGCTGATCGACGCTCATTTCCAGCCGCCGCGCGGACATTGCAAATTCGGCGCGCAGCTGATCCTTGTCGGCCTGAATTTCCGCCATCGACAGCGGTGTCGCGGCCTCCAGACGCTTGGTCGTCAGACGCACCGCACGGCTGTGAACCAGCGGCACGATCATCAGGCCGAACAGCATCGAGACCAGAAAACCGATCGCCACATACATGAATACTCCTACGCAACAAAACTGACCCGTTTACCTTCGCACGGTGCGGAGGGAAAAAGCTAGCGGTACAATGCGTTAACGTGAATCCGTGGCTTTGAAGCCACGTCCGACGCGTCCCGCCGTCAGACTGTGGCAGCGAAGGCGGTACGGACGGCGGTTTTGGCGGCTTTGCCGTCGAACTTTTCTCGGGCTTTTTTGATCCGGTCCTGATTGTCGCGTGCCCAGTTCGACAGCGCCGTGACCGGCTTAAGCAGGTCGCGTCCCAGGGCGGTCAGTTCATAATCAACGCGCGGCGGAATGGTTGGAAATACCGTACGGGTCACGAAGCCGTCGCGTTCGAGTCCGCGCAAAGTGAGGGTCAGCATGCGCTGGGAAATGCCATTGATGCTGCGGCGAAGCTCGTTGAAGCGCATCGGGCCTTCGCCCAGATAAGTGACAACCAGCACGGTCCATTTATCGCCGACGCGGGCGAGAACCTCGCTAATGCCACGGCAGTCGCCGGTTAAATGGATGTTCCTAGTCGCCATGAATGTGCCTCCTTGTGGCGGGCTTGACAGTCACATATCCAGTGTAGGGCACAAATGTGTACCACCTGACGGGCTGTCAAGCAAAGCCTGTCGCCACAAATTCGAGGAGAAGAAACTTGGCCCAGAAACTTCACGTCATTATCGGCTCAACGCGCCCCGGCCGCGTCGGGCCGTCCATCGCCAAATGGTTTCACGAGGCGGCCAAGGCCCACGGCGCATTCGATGCTGAGCTGGTGGACATTGCCGACTTTAAATTGCCGATGCTCGACGAACCCGAACATCCGGCGAAGCGTGCTTATACCAAGGATCACACTAAGGCGTGGTCGGCGAAGGTTAACGAAGCCGACGCTTATGTTTTTGTCAGTCCGGAATACAATTATTTCGCGCCACCGGCACTCGTGAATGCGCTCGATTTCCTAAGCCATGAATGGAAATACAAACCTGCCGGCATCGTCAGCTATGGCGGCGTATCGGGCGGATTGCGCGCGGCTCAATCCCTTAAAGGCTTAATGACCACGCTGCGGATCATGCCGATCCCGGAAGGCGTCGCCATTCCCAACTTCTTCGAACACATCGACAAGGCGAGCGGCGCGTTCAAGTCGAACCCGCTGATGGATGCATCCGTGAAAACGATGCTGGATGAACTTGCGAAATGGTCGTCGGCATTGAAGCCAATGCGGGCGGGATGAATTCATGGGCTGAGTATCTGCAAATCGTTGAAACGGATTGCATGAGCGCGGATGACCTTCAAATAGCTGTGACTTTCGTTGACGCGCGCCGCACCTATACTGGCCTTCGTTTCTGAGGGGCGGCTATGGAAAAAGACGAGCTTGAGCGCCTAGTCGGCGGAAGGTTGCGATTGAGCTTCGAGGATATCTTCAATCATCCGCGAATTTCGGAAGCACGGCGCGACTATATTTCCGGGTTTCTCAATGTGTACGAAGGCGACCCGTTCCTAGTCCGTCTCTTGTTGGAGGCAGGCAGGTTTCTCGTCTTTCACAGCGCAGCCGTGCTCGAAGCCGCACAAGATCTATCCCGCCGTGAAACGTGGTTCACGGTGGCCGCTCTCAAGCGGCAGCTCGGCATGTTCGGGTACGCGAGTGCACGGCAGGTGGACCATCTTCTGGCGCGGCTATGCGAGGTCGGCTTCATCACGCGCAGCCGGTCGCCAGACGATAAACGTGTGCAGCTGCTGGCAACTACGGACAAGCTGCGTTCGCATCATACTCGGTGGCTTGCCGCTCACTACGTGCCGCTCGCGAGATTGTATCCCGAGCATGACTACCGGCCGGTGCTGTCGCAGCATCGCGATTTTCATCTTATTCACTGCCGCTCCTGTCTGCCGTTCACTGCAATCGGTGCGCGATCTATGATGACGTTACCGGACACGCTGCTTTTCTTTGCTCATGCGGCAGGACCGCTGATTCAGAACGCCATTCTGAAATCAGCTATGGATGCCGGCGACCCTCGCGCTTCGATCAGCTATTTGGATGTGGCCGATAGGTTCGGTGTGTCCCGGACTTACATTCGTAACCTGATGAGTTCGGCGCAATCGGCCGGCCTCGTCAGGATCGTTGGAAGCGGCGGCCGGCATATCGAAATTCTCCCGCGGCATTGGGAAAGCTATGATCGCGGTCTGGCGGTCGGCATGTATCTGCATGACGCCGTCAATTTGGTCGCAATGCGCGCCTGGACCCTGCAGCAGCAGGGCGAAGTTCGACAGATGGCGTCGTAGTTTTGGGCCAGATCCTGCCAGCCGATATGCGCAAAGTTTTCCAGACTTATCTCATTCAAAACGACTAGATGTTCCATCCGCCAGTTAGTCTCACGCGCAGATCAATTCAAATTGGAGATCACGCTGATGCGTCGCAGAATGCTTTTGATGGTCGCTTGCTTATTAGTTGTTGGGTCCGCGGGCTATGCGATTTCTGCTGAGACCACCGATACGCGTGAGGCCGTTCAGCGAACCGAACAGGAGAAGGCCTTTATCCTCGACCAAATGCGGCTGCTGTTGAGCTCAATCGTGGAGGTAGAAGACGGGCTTGGTTCCAGCGATATGGATCAGGTCGCGCGGGAGGCAGCAGCCCGCGGCCGCAAGGCAAACGCGAATCTTGCGCGGCCTCAGGGTTTGGCTGCGAAAGAAAGCGATGCCTGGAAAGCGATGTTTGCGTCCGTGCGCACCGGCTTTGATACGATTGCGGACAAGGCGAAGGCTGGCGCGCCCCCTTTGGAAATCAACAAGATGTTGGCAGACACCATGAGAAATTGCGTCGCCTGCCATCAAACTTATCGGATTGAAGTGCAGGCTCACTGATCGCCGGATCAGAACGGATTCCAAGTCGAGCGCGGCGTGAATTTCAGATAGCCAATGTTGGCGCCGAGACGCAGTCCGACGCCGGAGCGGATCGGCACCAGCACCACACCGTTTGCGGTGAGCGCAGTCATCCCGAAACCGCCGATGAAATATGCCGACCCGGCAGATTGTACACCAGCATCATGGTGCGCGCGCCATCGCCTCCCCAGTCCAAACCAACCGACGGTCCCTGCCAGTACACGCGCAGATCGCCTGCGTTCTTGGTGTAAAGCGTGCCTTCACCGTAACGCAGTCCCGCGACGAACGCGCCTGAACCTTCTTCGCCAAGAACATACCCGTTGGGCAGGCCCCATTGGCTGACCGCGCGTTCAATTACAGACGCCAATCCGCGCGATACGTTGCCGAAG
>JAPLPA010000161.1 GCA_026400415.1 Afipia sp.
GTGGTGTCGAACTAAAATCGCCCGTGCATTACACGCCGACCTTCGTCGTGGTCGATCAGGGCCGCGAGATTGGCCGCATTGAAGGATTCAGCAGCGACGATTCGTTCTGGGGACTGCTGGACGAACTCGCCGCCAAGGTCGTTGCGAAGATCGCGCCTGAAACCAACCGGATTTGAAAAAGCGCTGCACATGACCTCCATCATCCCCTCAGACATCGAGACCGAACTGCGCGACGGCGCGGAATACTCGCCTGAACTCGATGTGCTGATGCGCAAGGCGCGCAAGGCCAGCAATTTTCTCAAAGCGCTGTCGCACGAGAATCGTCTGCTGTTGTTGTGTCTGCTGGCCGAACGCGAGCGCTCGGTGACGGAACTGGAAAACATCCTGTCGCTGCGCCAATCCGCCGTGTCGCAGCAACTGGCGCGGTTGCGTTACGACGGCATGGTCGATACGCGGCGCGACGGCAAAACGATCTACTACAGCCTCGCCAATGAAGACGTGCGGCGCGTGATTTCGGTGGTGTACGACATTTTCTGCGCGGCGGCAGCGACACCGGCGAAAAAGTAATCCCCGCAAGCGGCAGCCATGCGAAGCTCCACGCTGAATTGAGGGAGCTTCCCGGAGAAACAGATTTGCCGAGCCTGTCTGCATGGATGCCTGCCCTGAGTGGCCTTCTCGTTGGGGGCGCCGTGGGTTTTGCGGTGCGCCACGCCAAGCTCTGTTCGTTCGGCGCGATTGAAGATGCGCTTATGGGCGGCGACAGCCGCAGGCTTCGCGTCTTCGGCCTTGCGCTCGGAATCGCTATTCTGGGCACGCAGGGGCTGATCCTCGGACACGTCCTTGATCCGGACCTGATTTCTTACACCCCCTCCGCCCTGCCCCTTGTTGCGATTGTTGCCGGCAGTCTGATGTTCGGCATCGGCATGGCGATGGTCGGCACCTGTGGCTTCGGTTCGTTGGTGAGGCTTGGCACCGGCGATCTGCGCAGTCTCATCGTCGTGATTATTCTTGGCGCGACCGCCTATGCGACGTTGCGCGGCGTGCTGTCAGGATTACGAATAGGATTTCTTGAAAGCCTGTCGGTTGCGATGCCGGACGGCGTTCATTCGGACATGGTGTCGCTGACATCACATGCGCTGAGCAGCGATGTCCGCATCTGGGTCGCTGCGATTGTGGGTCTGACGCTTTGCGTGCTTGCCCTCGGCGATCGGCGGCTGCGGCGTGCGCCACGTTTGCTGTCCGCCGGCATCGTGCTCGGCGTCGGCATCGTTGCCGGATGGATAGCGACCACATTGCTCGGCGACGATTTCGCGACGCCCGTTCAACCGCAGAGCCTGACTTTCGTCTCCACAATCGGCAAGGCGCTTTACGCAAGCCTGCTGAACGTATCGAACTTTGCGGATTTCGGTGTGGCAAGCGTGTTCGGTGTTGTCATCGGATCGTGGTTTGCGGCATGGCGCAGCGCCGAATTGCGTTGGGAAGCCTTCGACGACGATCATGAAATGCGGCGTCATCTCGGCGGCGCCGCGCTGATGGGCGTCGGCGGAATTCTGGCCGGTGGCTGCACCATCGGCCAAGGCATCACCGCAGGCTCGGCGCTGGCGCTGTCATGGCCGTTCGCAGTCGGCAGTCCCAGATGTGAACCTCGCCAAAGAATCGCCGTTCTGGTCGACAGCTCCCCACGCGACATGGTCCAGCGGCGCTGGGCGAACCTGATGGGGAGAAAAAATCCGTCCGATTAAGGCTTGAGATAGCTCCAGCCTTTTTCCTGCAGCTCGATCAGCGTCACTGCGCCGGACGGAACAAGTTCGGCTTCGGGAACGATTGTGATCGACTTGCCCTCGCGCTTTTCCATTCCCTGCTTGGTATTGTTGCAGGCGGCATAAGTGATCTTGGACGGGAAGCTCGCATCCTTGATCTGCTTCAGTCTGTCTTTGACCGGCGAGGTGTCGTCGCGCAGCATGTTCAAGCCGGGACCGTAGGTGACGATCTGAATCTCAACCGTCTCGCCCTTAGCCTTGTAATCTTCCATGATGTTTGTCGCGTTGTTCAGCGCCAGATTCATCACCGCAGGATCGTTTTGATTGACCTGAATGGCAACGCGATGCGATTTGGCATCTGCGGCAAATCCGGATGATGCAATTGCCATCGACATGAAAATTGCCGCAATCGCCGAATAAACGTAACGCATTTGAAATCTCCCGGTCATGGACGGACAAGTGTATAGCCGCTTTCGGCCAGCGACATCAATTGCGCAACCCCAGTGCCGACTTCCTTGGCATTTGGATTTGTCTTCGGCCGCTTGCCTGTTTCACGCTCGACCGTATCGAGCGTGTTGCCGCAAATGTCGAACTTCACGCCCTGGCTGATGAGGCTGTCGACCAGCGGGCGAAATTCGCTCTCCTCAAAAAGAAGAGAGATACCCGGTCCAAAGGCAACAACTTCGATTGCCACCTTGTCTGGCTCATAGAATTTCAGAATGTTGCTCGCGACGCTCAGGACCAGCCGCTGTCTTTTGGGATCGGACTCCGACAATTGCAGCGCAAGAAAATGCTCGGCGAACGGCTTGTCGGAGTCGGGCTTGCGAGGCGGCGCGGGCGTTTGCGCGTGCGCCACGTTATGCAGGAGCGAGGCTGCGGCAGCCGAACCGAGACAACTGAGTAAAGCGCGGCGGTTCATGGGGTGTCCAAATGATCACGGCGACGGACGCACGTTACCGTATCGCGAACGCCATGGCCAATGACAAGCCCGCTGATGACGCACCGATCAGCGGGTTGCAAGCGCCGGAATTGCGACGACACCTCGTATGCCGAGCGCCGCACCGGTCAAAATCCCGGCGACTGCGATCAGCGAAGGCATCGCCAGCGTCGAGAGGCCAGTCAGTCCCTGCCCTATCGAACAGCCGTAGGCCATCGCGCCGCCACTTCCCATCAGTGCGGCAC
>JAPLPA010000222.1:0-4702 GCA_026400415.1 Afipia sp.
CAGAACTTTCGCTTCTGCTGTCTTGTCGTAAACCGATCCGACGGCGCGCTCCCAGCGCTGGCAATAAATGCAGCCGCGGCTCTCGAACATCACGAGTTCGGCGGCGTTCGCTGTCACCGGCATCAGGTTCGCTGCGAATGCGAACAGGCCGATCAACAAAAAGATTGCAGCTGTTTTTCGCGACATGTGATACATATAGTCAAATTCGCATATATCCGCCAGACCCCATTCTGGCTGGCTTTGACCGGGGCCGTTCATGCAGAAACTCGATAAGGCTCACCTGACGCGGCGTCAGGCCATCGCGATTGCGGGTTTGCTCGCCTTTCATGCGCGACCTGCGCTGGCCAAAGCCACGCTCGGCGACGACGGCATCTACCATATGGACTGGTATCTGGAGAGCTTCCTCGATCTCTCCGAGGATCTTGTCGGCGCGACTGCAAAGGGCAAGCGCTTTGCGGTGATGTGGGGCATGAAGGGTTGTCCAGGCTGCAAGCGTATGCATGAGACCTATATGGCCGATCCCAAAACCGAGGCCTATATCCGCGATAATTTTGAAATCCTGCATCTGAATTTTCTCGGCTCGCGTGAGGTGACGAATTTCGACGGGAAGAAATTTCCCGAAAAGCCATTCAGCGCCACTTATGATGTGAAGGGCACGCCGACGATCCAGTTCTTTCCCGAAAAGGCCGACGGTCTTGCGGCGCTGAAAGGACAGGCGCGAGAAGTGGCGCGCATGACCGGCCTGCCGGAGAAGACCGAGTTTCTCGCTATGTTCCGTTACGTCCGCGAGAAGGCCTACGAGCAGCGTCCGTTTGCCGACTGGTTCAAGAAGCAGGTTTAGCTTCGAGCACTGATTCAATTTTCAAATAGCTATTTTCATCCTTCATCTTCTCTTTCTCGCGCGCATGCGAAGCGTTCTCGCAGGCCGCAAGTTGGGATGAGTGCCCCGAAATTGAGGGGCATGGAGCGCCGAGAGGCGCAGTTTTGTATCGTCTCGCTTTTTGTTTGCAGCTTGCGAAAGCCGCTTCCAAAAAGCGCATCGCCTTTCGGCGCTCCAAGCGCACGAACCTGAATGCTGCGGGATTTTTGGCGAAGGGACCGCTCTTCCGGGTGCGGGAGCCGAAAGCCTTGTGAGCTTCCTCTCATCCGGGCGAATTTCTTCGCCGTTCGCCCACACCTCGTGCAGCCACCGAAGGCAGAGCCACGTAGTTGGCCCGGTCGGCGACCCTCAACCTCGGGGATGTGAGAGTGCGAATCTCACACGCGCGCACCGCATCCCGACCCACCTCAAAACGCCTCATGAAGCACCCCTCGTGAACGAGATGAATAGGAATATAATCCAGTCGAGGAAAATGTCAAGGACTGTGGGAGATAGTTATTCGCCTCGTTGCCGCATGTTTGTGCGAGTTCTGCTATCCGCCCGATTTGATTTTTGAGAATTGCTTAGTTTGAAAATGACCGAAATTTAATTAGGCCGTTTCCGATGCATGAATACGATGTCCGCTTACCGGGGGACCATTCCATGAAGTTGATTCTTGCCATTTTCGTATTAATGACAGCGACCGCTGCTTTTGCTCAATCGCCCTACGCCGGTTTTCAGTCTCGTCCGATCAAGGCGCTTTCCGAGCAGCAAGTTGCTGACCTAAAAGCCGGTCGCGGAATGGGTCTAGCACTCCCCGCAGAGATGAACGGTTATCCGGGTCCATCGCACATTCTGGAACTGTCGGACAAGCTCGCACTTACCTCGGAGCAAAAAAACCAAGTCCAAAAACTATTTTTTGAAATGAGGACTGAGGCGCTGCCTGTGGGAGCTAAATTGATCGAACAAGAAGCGGCTCTGGATCTTCAGTTCGTCAACCGAACAATAACGGTCGAGCGACTAAAAATCGCGACTGCCGAAATCGGGGTAACACAAGCCGAACTTAGAAACACCCATCTAAAATATCATTTGGAGACGAGGCAAATCCTATCGCCAGACCAGATGCGCCAGTATGCAGAGCTACGCGGATACGGGTCAGGCGCGGGACAGCAACACCATCACATGAAGTAAGGCCGCTTTCGTAAGCGAGCTCTTCATTGGACGAATTGCGCCCCTCAAAAATCCAGCTTTTCCTTGATCGCACTCACGCCCGCTTTCGCGCACGCTTCATCCGCGTCGCCGCCGGGCGCACCCGACACACCGACCGCGCCGATCATTGTGCCAGCAGCTTCAACCGTGATGCCGCCGCCGATCATCACCACGTTGGGCAGATTACGCAGGCCCGATTGTGGCATACCGGGTTGCGACATCGCCATGAGGTCGATGGTGTTGGTGCGGAAGCTCGCCGCCGTCCACGCCTTGCCTTGCGCGGTCGTCGGCGTGTGCGCGCCAGCAAAACGATCGCGCAGCATCACCTGCGGATTGCCGAAGCGATCCGTGACTACGACCGCAACCTGAAAGCCCTTTTTCTGGCAATCGGCCAGCGTCGCACGCGCGAGATCGAGCGCGATCTCTGGGCTGAGCGATTTGTACGTCACCGTCGCGTCCTGCGCGAAAGCCGGAGAGGTGAGGGCAAACGTCACCACCGCAACAAGATGCTTCTTCATCGCAGTCACTCCGCCGTTACTTGTTAACCGGCGATTCCGGATCGAACAGCAGCGCCACGAGATCGGTGATCTGCTTTTCGCTGAGAACCTTGTTGGCACCGAAGCGCGGCATGTTCGAGCATGCAAGCACCGCCTGCGAATCGAAGATCTTGGTGAAAGCGTTTTTCGCTTCCGCCGCGTCGAACTTCCGGTCCTTGCCGTAATTAGTCAGGCTCGGTCCCAGCGTGCCGAACGAGACTTCGGATTTCTCAAGTTGGTGACAAGCGTAGCAATTGCCGCCTGCGACCGTGCCTTCGGGATCGGAGAATTGTCCGCCGCGTCCGTTGTTGGCGACCTTGCGACCTTCTTTCCAGTCGCCGAGAAATTTTCCGTCGGCGGGATAGACGACCTTTGCGAGTTCCGCCTTGACGATCTTGTCGGCATCTTTCGAGGCCACATCGTTGTGCGCAGCGTTGCATGTCTTGAGTGTGTCATCGGGCACAATGCGCGCCTGCCATTCCGGCGGGGCCTTGCCGAATGTGTTTTTCAGATAAGCCTCAACCACAGCCGGATCGGCCTTCTTTGCAGCCGGTTCCGCTGCCGCTTTTTTTGCAGGCTCGGTCTTCTTCATGGTCTGCGCAAGTGCACTTACCGAAACGCCAACGAATGCAGTGACGGCGAGAGCGGCGGACAATTTCAAAAAGGTTTTCATGATGCGCTCCTTACCGCTTGATCGACGGAACATTGATCTCGCCACCCGCAGCCTGCTTCTGCAGGAACACGGTCAGCGCGGTCAAGCTATCGGAGGCGTATTCGGGAATCGGCCAGCGCTGCTGGCGATAACAATCCCAAAGCCGATGCTGCATGGTGCGCAGCGCGCCTTGCGAGACGCGATATGTTGGCCACGCGGCCATGGTTTCCTGCGGCAGCTTTCCCGGTTTGGACAGATTCGGAAGCCCTTGCAGACGAATACGCTTGCCGTCGTCGGCGTGGCAGGTGGAACACGAGAAATCCATGACGCCGCCGCGGCGATAGAACAGCGCTTCGCCGACCGCCGCCATTTCCTGCTCTTTGGGATGCGCGAGCGGAATGGCGATCTTCATGCCATTCGATTTGTTCGCAATGTAGGCGACAAGGTCTTCCATGTCGGACGCTTTGCCCGGACTTGAAAAGCGGCGTGCGATCACGTCCTTAGTGTCGAGGTCCTGAACCTTCTGCATGCACCACAGCAGGCGCTGCTCGAGGTCCATGACCTTGTCGGCATCCTTGAAGTAACGCGGCAGATGCGCGAATGCGCCTTCAAGTTTGCCAGCGCCTTCGCCGAGATCGCAAGTCTCAAGCGAAACATTTTTGGTGCCGCGTTTTTCTTTCCACAGGACTTCGCCGCGATCGACCGCGAGGTAGCCTGGGTTTGAGAGAGGGTCGGAAATCATCGCGCGATAACGCTCGATTTCCTTTTCGCTGGCGTCCTGTGCATGTGCAGCAAGACCCGACAAACAAAACACAAAAGCAGCAGCTGCCGCTTTGATCGCGGAATGTTTCATCTTCATCTCCTCCCATCCGTAGAACCATCTTGTGTGGTTCCTGCGGAGCGCTCCGGATTGTCCGGCATCTTTACATTCAAGAAAAACAATATAATGATGTTTCCAAGATCATGATAGATCGCACTTGGAATCGTCAAGCGATACTATCGTCAAGGGAGACACAACGCTCCCCAAGAGATCGTCACGGAGGAATGCACGATGAATTTGCGCAACGCCCAACACACACGCCGCGAAACGTTGACGCTTGCGGCAATCGCCGGATTTGCCGCGATGCTTGCGCCGCGCATGTCATTCGCGGACGAGAAGGCGGTGGCGGCTGAAATCGCAAAGCTCTACGGCGACAAGAAACTCGAGAGCGGCAAGATCAAGCTCGACGTGCCGGAGATTGCCGAAAACGGATTGGTCGTTCCGGTCAATGTCGATGTCGAAAGCCCGATGACGGACGCGGACTATGTGAAGGCCGTGCATATTTTCGCCGACGGCAATCCACTGCCAGGCGTCGTGACGTATCGCTTCACGCCGGCATGCGGCAAGGCATCTGCCTCGACCCGCATGCGCCTTGCGCAGACGCAGAACATCGTCTGCGTTGCTGA
>JAPLPA010000222.1:4711-10906 GCA_026400415.1 Afipia sp.
GCTGAGATGTCGAACGGCACGCTCTACACGGCGAAGTCGAACATCAAGGTCACGATCGGCGGCTGCGGCGGTTAACGCGCGGTTTCACAAGAACAATTCAGGCGAGGAATTTCAGATGGCAACCACTCCCACACCGCGCGTTCGCGTTCCGCCCACCGCCAAGCCCGGCGAGATGATCGAGATTAAGACCTTGATCTCGCACGAAATGGAATCGGGCCAGCGCAAGGATGCCGCAGGTGCGACCATTCCGCGCAAGATCATCAACAAGTTCACGGCCGCCTTCAACGGCAAGACCGTGTTCGAGGCGGACTGGAATCCAGCGATCTCGGCCAATCCGTATCAGTCGTTTTTCTACAAGGCGAAAGAGACCGGCGACTTCACCTTCGTCTGGAAGGACGACGACGGCTCCGAATACAAGGCGACGAACAAGCTGACGGTTGCCTGATCGTTTTCACTGAGCGCGCCTTTCCTCATTGAAGGGCAATAGGACGAGCGAATGATTTCACGGCGGGATTTCCTGCAAGCGACGGCGGCTGCCTCGGCGATTGCGACATCGAGCGGATTGGGTCCACTCGGACGCGCGGCTGCGCAGCAGAAACTGACGCAAGCCGAAATTCTGAAATTCGATCCGCTTGGCACCGTGACGGTCCTGCACATTGCCGACACGCATGCGCAACTTATGCCGCTCTATTTCCGCGAGCCATCGGTCAATCTGGGTGTCGGCGATGCGCGGGGCCAGCCACCGCACATCACGGATGCGGAATTCCGCAAGCGCTTCGGAATCGCGATCGGTTCGGCGGATGCGTATTCGCTGACGGCTGACGATTTTACGTCACTGGCAAAAAATTACGGCCGCATGGGCGGCATGGATCGCGTCGCAACACTCGTGAACGCAGTGCGCGCTCAGCGTGGCGACAAGAACGTTCTGTTGCTGGACGGCGGCGACTCTTGGCAGGGGAGCTGGACATCGCTTCAGACCAAGGCGCAGGACATGATCGACGTGATGTCCGCTTTGAAAACCGACGCGATGGTCGGACATTGGGAATTCACCTACGGGTCGGATCGCGTCAAGCAGGTCGCCGACACCTCGTCGATTGCGTTTCTGGCGCAGAACATTCGCGACAATGAATGGCAGGAGCCCGTGTTTGCGCCGCGCAAGGTATTCGAGCGCGGCGGCGTGAAGATTGCCGTGATCGGCGAAGCGCTGTCACGCACGGCGATAGCGAATCCACGCTGGATGATTCCGAAATGGGAATTCGGTATCCGGGAAGAGGACATGCAGAAGCAGGTCGATGAAGCGCGCGCCGAAGGCGCGGCGGTCGTCGTGCTGCTGTCGCATAATGGCTTCGACGTGGATAAAAAGACGGCATCGCGCGTGAAGGGGATCGATATCATCCTCACCGCGCATACACATGACGCGATCCCAATTCCGGTTATCGTCGATGGCACAATGCTTATCGCGTCAGGCTCGCACGGCAAATTCCTTTCGCGTCTCGACATCGAGGTGAAGAACAAGAAAGTGGAGAACATCCGCTTCAAGCTGATGCCGGTGTTCTCCGATGTCATTAAGCCGGATCCCGCGATGACGGCGCTGGTGGATAAAGTCCGCGCGCCTTACGCGAAAGATCTTTCGCGTGTTCTCGGCAAGACGGATTCGCTGCTGTATCGTCGCGGCAATTTCAACGGCACGTTCGACGATTTGATCTGCGACGCGATGCTGAGCGAGCGAGACGCGGAAATTTCGCTCTCGCCGGGATTCCGCTGGGGCGCAAGTCTGCTGCCGGGCGAGAATATCACCTTTGAACATCTCACCAACGCGACCGCGATTACCTATCCGAATTGCTATCGCAACCAGATGACTGGCGCACAGCTCAAGGACGTTCTCGAAGACGTTGCCGACAATCTGTTCCACCCCGATCCTTACTTCCAGGGCGGCGGCGACATGGTTCGCATCGGCGGCATGGGTTATTCGATCGACATCGCGCAGACGATGGGCTCGCGTATTTCGAACATGACGCATCTGAAAACAGGCAAACCGATCGATGCTGCGAAGACCTATACGGTCGCGGGCTGGGCCAGCGTCAATGAAGGCACGCAAGGTCCACCGATTTGGGACGTGGTGTCAGCGCACGTCAAGAAGGTCGGCACGGTGAAGATCGAGCCGAACAACGCGGTGAAAGTCACCGGAGCCTGATGGAATGATTTTTTCACACGCGCGTGCGCCTGACATATTCACGTATCGGCATAACTACACAGGTTAAGTCATGAGCGATTCTTCAATATTCAATCGCCGCAAATTTCTGGGCGCGTCCCTCGCGGGTGCGGGTGTGGCGCTCTCCGCAAAACAAACACTCGCGCAAGCGAAACCCGATCCGCTGATTACGGACGTGCAGGACTGGCAGCGTTATCTCGGCGACGGTGTCGACAAGCGGCCTTATGGCACTCCGTCGAAGTTCGAGAAGAACGTCATCCGCCGGGACGTACCGTGGCTGACTGCTTCACCTGAGTCGTCTGTCAATTTTACGCCGCTGCATGAACTCGACGGCATCATCACGCCGTCGGGCCTTTGCTTCGAGCGGCATCACTCCGGAATCGCGGAGATTGATCCGGCCAGTCACCGATTGATGATCAACGGCCTCGTCGAGAAGCCATTGGTGTTCACGATGGATGATATCCGGCGCATGCCTCGCGTGAACAAGATTTATTTTCTGGAATGCGCGGCAAATTCCGGCATGGAGTGGCGCGGCGCGCAGCTCAACGGCTGTCAGTTCACGCATGGCATGGTCCACAACGTCATGTATACCGGTGTCTCGCTGAAGACGTTGCTCGATGAAGCGGGCGTGAAATCCAATGCCAAATGGCTGATGCTGGAAGGCGCGGACGCAGCCGGCATGAATCGTTCACTGCCGATTCAAAAGGGACTTGATGATTGCATTCTGGCCTTCGCGATGAACGGCGAAGCGTTACGGTCCGAACAGGGTTATCCGTTGCGCGCGGTCATCCCCGGATGGGAAGGCAATATGTGGGTGAAATGGATCAGGCGCATCGAGGTCGGCGATCAACCGTGGCAGACGCGTGAGGAAACATCGAAATACACCGATCTTTTGGCCGACGGGCGTTCGCGCAAGCACACCTTTATCATGGATGCAAAATCGGTGGTGACGAATCCGTCGCCGCAGGCACCGTTGAAATTCAAGGGCCGAAATGTGCTGAGCGGTCTTGCCTGGTCAGGCCGCGGCACCGTCAAACGCGTCGATGTGTCGATGGATGGCGGACGCAACTGGCAGAGCGCGCGGCTCGACGGGCCTGTGCTCGATAAATCGCTGACGCGCTTCTATGTCGATTTCGACTGGAGCGGTCAGGAAATGATGATCCAGTCGCGCGCGATGGATTCCACCGGCTACGTGCAGCCGAGCAAAGATGAACTGCGCAAGGTGCGCGGAGTGAATTCGATCTATCATAACAACGGAATCCAGACCTGGCTGGTGCGCGCGAACGGGGAGACCGAGAATGTCGAGATCGGTTAAACTCTTTTTCGCGTCATTCATCGTGTTTGGCTTTTTGTTGTCAGTCGAAAGTTACGCTCAGCAAATTGCGGCACGCGACAGCAAGACACCGGCAAAGCTCAATCTCGGTCGCGCGGCATTGCCGGAAGAAATCAAGGCGTGGGACACCGATGTGCGTGCCGACGGCAAAGGATTGCCGCCGGGCAAGGGCACCGTGAAGCAGGGCGACGAATTATTTCAGGCGCAATGTGCTGCGTGTCACGGCGAATTCGGCCAGGGCGTTGGCCGCTGGCCTGTTCTCGCGGGCGGGCTGGATTCATTGAAGGCCGACCGGCCGGACAAGACCATCGGCTCGTTCTGGCCAGATCTGTCGACCGTGTTCGACTACATCAAGCGCGCGATGCCTTACGGAAACGCACAGTCGCTGAGCAACGATGACGTTTATGCTCTCACGGCCTATCTTCTCAGCATGAACGATATCGTAAAGGACGAGAATTTCGAATTGAACGACAAGAACTTTACGTCCATCAAGATGCCGAACGCATCCGCATTTTTTGAGGACGATCGAGACGTCGCTGAGAAAAGCTTCTGGGGCCATGAGCCATGCATGAAAAACTGCAAGCCTGCGGTACCTAAAGTGACCGGACGCGCGATCTCGGTCGATGTCACGCCCAACGGCAAGTCCGGACCGAAGGTCGATTGATCCGCCCTTTGGCTTCACGCTCGGATGGATTATAACGCAACATCGGCACGGGAGAACGCCATGACAGACGATAGCAGTGCGACGACGCGACGCGGCATCATTCTTGGTGCCGCAGGCGGACTTATTGCAGCTTCGGCGCAGGCCGCACCCGCGTCGCTCAAAATGGCAGATATCAAGAAAGAAGGCGATGTTGCCTGCCTCTATCATTGCGACTACGGCGACCAGCCGCGCTTCGCGCAGACGCTGAACAACAACGGCTCCGATCCTTTCGGATTGCAGCTTGCACTTGTGGTGCATTCGGTCGGCATCAAATTTTTCCTCAGCACCCTCGAAGGAACGCCATGGAAAGATGAAGTGATCCCGGCGGAAACCTTCGAGCGCCTCACGGCTTTGTCGAAGAACGGCCTCAAGGTTTATCTGTGCGAAATCACCTTCAAGCGGCTGAACATCGATACGGCGAAAGTGAAAGAGGCACCCTTCATCAGTTTTGTGCCGTCGGGCGTTGCGACTGTTGCGGCGCTGCAGTCCAAGGGTTTTTCCTATCTGAAAGTCGGTTGAAATTTATTCGAAAGGCGCGAGACCCATGATTGTTCGTCTGATAGCTGCTGCTGCTTTTCTAGCAACGGGATCGTTCAACGCCAGCGCGCAGGATGCTGCCGCCGGCGAAAAATCCTTTAACAAATGCCGCGCCTGCCATCAGGTCGGCGAGACAGCGAAGAACGGCGTGGGGCCGGTGTTGAATGGACTGTTCGGTCGCAAATCGGGTTCGGTCGAGGGATACAATTATTCGGACGCCAACAAGAATTCCGGCATCACCTGGGATGAAAAGGTATTCGCCGAATACATCATGGACCCGAAGGCGAAGATTCCCGGCACCAAGATGTCATTCGCGGGAATCAAGAACGATCAGGAGATCAAGGATCTCACTGCGTTCCTGAAACAGTTCGCCAAGGACGGCAAGAAGAGCTGATACATCTATCGCCCGACGCGCTGAAGTTCTGCCGTTAATCTCTTCAACGCATCGATCAGCATGGATCCGCCGCACACAGTCATCCGCTCGGGCAGCGCGATGCGCTTCGAGGCGGGATAGAATTTTTCCAGCGCCGGATGCAGCAGGAACGCCTGGCCTTCGTCTTCCGCCACATTGCTGTTGTCGGAGACCAGCAGCAGGTCCGGCTTGAAGCTGATGATCCCCTCCAACGAGGTGTAGCCGCCGAACGCGAATCCTAAATCGCCAGCGGCGTTTTTCAATCCTGCGGCGTTCAGCAGCGAATTTGCCAGACTGTCTCCGCCCGTCACCCAGCCGCGCCGCGAAAGCACCAGAACGCGCGCAGGTTTTCCGGTCGCAGCTTTCCGCGCATCCGCAATCGCAATGTCGAGTTTGGCGATTTCATCCGATGCGCGATCCGCATGATCGACAAGATCGCCCATCCGGCGCATCTGGTCTTTCACCTCGTCGAGTGACCGAGGATAAGTGAATTCCTCGACGCGCAATCCATTGTCCTTCAACAACTCGCGAGTCGTGCGTTTGGTGTAGTCGCCCGCAACCACGATATCGGGCTTGAGGATGAGGACGTCCTCTGCTTCCCCCGATAATCTTGGAAACTGCGCGGCTTTGACGGCATCCCATGATTGCGAGGGATCGCGCGAGAACGGACTGAGGCCGAGGATTTGCTGAGTGTCTGCCAAGGTCATGAGAAGTTGGTCGGTACACAGATTGATCGACGCGATGCGCGGCAAGTTTGCGGCGCTCGCAAGCAAAGGCCAGGAAACCGCAGCGAGAATTGCCAGTGAAA
The DNA here is from genome assembly GCA_026400415.1 of Afipia sp. Lineage (GTDB taxonomy): Bacteria > Pseudomonadota > Alphaproteobacteria > Rhizobiales > Xanthobacteraceae > Afipia. Next base: position 10,717 of record JAPLPA010000222.1, read on the forward strand.
AAAACCTTGTCATTCAAATCTTCATCCACGGCAAAATGATTGCCCGGTTCTCGTGGCTTGCGCGATAGGACGCAACGCGAAACACCTCCTCCAAGATCGACTCGGATAGCGCTTGCATCGGCGCGCCCTGTGCGATCAGGCGTCCGTCGGACAGCACCATCACCGTATCGGCAAATCGCGCGGCCAGACT
>JAPLPA010000395.1:0-1613 GCA_026400415.1 Afipia sp.
GGCACCCACGCGAAACGATGACGCGCACGCGTAGCTTCGTCGGTGAAACGCAATGGGTTAAAAGTTTCGGGATCGCTCCAATGCTCTTTCATGTGATGCGTGAACAACGGGTTCATGCCCACCAAAGTGCCTGCCGGAATGTCGTATCCCTTGAAAGTGAAATCCCGCATAGCGCGGCGCGGAATCGAGGGGACCGGCGGTTTCATCCGCATCGCTTCCTTGAACGCCATTTCCGTCAGCGGCATCTCTTCCAGCTTTTCGAAAGGCATCGGCTCGCCGTCCTTCAAGCCGAGCGCCACGACTTCTGCGCGCAATTTCTGCTGCCATTGCGGATGCGCAGCCAGCATGGATACAAACTGCGTAAGCGACGAAGTCAGCGTGTCGTGCGCCGCCATCACGAGAAAACTCATGTGGTCGACAATGTCCTGCGTGGACAATAGTGCGCCGTCCTCATGCGTCGCCTGGCACAATTGCGAGAACAGGTCGTCGCCGCCCTTGGCGCGGCGGATCGGAATTTGCTCGGAAAAATAAGCAACGATGATTTTACGGCCCCTGACGCCGCGCGCCATCTGCGTTCCGGGCCATGGCTGGCGGATGGGAGCTACGGACGCCGCAACCATATCGACGAACGCGCGCGTCACTTTCTCTACGTCCGCTCCGATCTCCGTGCCGAGAAACGACGTCGCTGCGAGATCGAGTGTGAGTTGCTTCATCGCGGGATAAAACAGCATCGGGCCCGGCGCGGCATGCCATTGCGCCACGCGTGTTGCGATCCCTGAATCGAGTTGTGCGAGATACGACTTCATCGGCCCCGCCTTGAAGGCGAAAGACATCGCACGCCGGTGCAGCCGATGCTCATCGAAGTCCAGCAGCATCAGCCCGCGTGGAAACAGCAGGCCGAGGATCGAACCCCAGCCGTGAGTGGATGAAAACAGTTTTGTCTGATCCATCAGGATCATTTCGTTCGCGTCCGGCCCGAGCAGCGACACACTGGTCTCGCCGAGGACGCGCGAACGATAAACATGTCCAAATCGCTTGGACATCCGCTCGACCTCTCCCTTGGGATCCGCGAGCACGCTCAGGGTGCGGCCGATGACCGGCCAGCCTTCATCACCCGGTATGTGGGACAATGCAGCGCGGTTCGCTTTGGCGACCGGGATCGCAGAGGATGTCAGGCTTTGCATTGACATTCGGTACCTCTGGTCAATTTGGCGGTCATTTTCATCGCCTTTAGGGCTGTGTTGTGACGTTGAGGTTCTCGCGTGAAGGACAAATTGGCAAGGGCGCAGAATAGCCTTGCTACGACAATGTCGCATGGACTAATGCGGTCTTCTTATTTTCGGTTTGGATAGCGGCATGAAAGTGATCGGTTTGGCAGGATGGAGCGGGGCGGGAAAGACAACCTTGTTGACGCAGCTGATACCGATTTTCACTGCTGAAGGTTTGAGGGTTTCCACCATCAAGCATGCGCATCACAAGTTTGATGTCGATGTTCCCGGAAAGGACTCCTGGCGTCACCGGGAGGCGGGCGCGACCGAGGTGTTGGTTGCGTCAGGCCGCCGCTGGGCATTGATGCATGAACTGCGCAAAGCACCCGAGCCGCGTCTGACCGA
>JAPLPA010000395.1:1677-6284 GCA_026400415.1 Afipia sp.
TCGTTGTTGAGGGTTTCAAAGCCGATTCACATCCGAAGATCGAAGTGCATCGCGTAGCGAATGGCCGGCCGCTGATGTTTTCGCAAGATTCGGCGATCGTCGGTCTGGTCTCGGATATCGACGTTGAGACGCCGCTACCTGTCGCTCATATCGACGACATCGCAGCCGTCGCGCGCCTGATGAAGACGGCGGCTGTGCGAATTGAGGATGTGCTTGCGCGCGAGGCCGCCAGCACCTGAGGACAGGCGTTGGCGTTCGTTTTGAATGGCCTATTCGGTTGCCGGAATATCGAGCTTGAATCGCGTAACGAGGTCGGAGACCTGCTCCTTCGTCAGCATCCGCGGATTCATCCCGCGCAGCATCAGAAACAACTTCGCCGTTTCTTCCAGCTCTTCCGTTGCGAATACCGCGGCTTCAAGCGTATCCCCCGCCACGACAGGACCGTGGTTCGCGAGCAGAACACATGAGTATTTCCCCGCCAGGCCGCGAATGGCGTCGCCGACCGCTGCATCACCGGGCGCGAAGTAGGGGAGCAGCGCCGTCGCTCCGCAGCGCATCACGTAATATGGCGTCAACGGCGGCAGCGCGTTGACTGTATTGATCTCGGGCAACATCGACAAAGCAACGCAATGCGCGCAGTGCAGATGCACGATGGCCCGCGCGGATTTACGCGTTTCATAGAGCGCTGCGTGTAAAGGAATTTCCTTAGTCGGCGCATCTCCAGAAATCAGACGCTGCGATGCGTCGAGCCGCGCGATGCGAGCCGGATCGAGGAAACCGAGCGACGCATTGGTTGGCGTTACCAGCCAACCGCCGTCGTCGAGTCTGACGCTGATATTGCCCGACGAGCCGGCCGTCAGGCCGCGCTCGAACATCGAGCGGCCATAGGTGCAGATTTGTTCACGCAGTTTTGTCTCAATCATCACGATTCCCTATCGGCTCTTTTTCACACGCTTTCGGTCGCGATCAAACGGCTTTTTGCGCTATCGTAAAGTCGTGTTACCAAGCGTCCAATTGCCGAGGCTTTTGTTCGTGTCGGAGTTATTGGGCTCGGTTCGATGGGCCTTGGCATGGCGCTGTCGCTCAAACGTGCTGGATTTGATGTTGCTGGGTGCGACGTGACGCCGACTGCAGTAGCAAAGCTGGTTGCCGAAAAGGGTCGCCACGCTGCGACACCCGCTGAGGCAGCGCGAGATGCTAACGCGGTCGTGAGTGTCGTTGTCAACGCGGCGCAGACTGAAGCGATCTTGTTCGGTGCTCAGGGTGTCGCCGAGACTTTGCCGAAAGGTTCGGTTTTTATCTCATCTGCGACGATGGACCCGGACGTCGCGCGGCGCTTGGCGAAACAGCTTGAAGCAACCGGGCGACACTATCTCGATGCACCAATCAGCGGCGGCGCGCAGCGAGCGGCGCAGGGTGAGTTGACCATTCTGGCGTCGGGAAGTGGCGCAGCATTTGCCAAAGCAAGACCGGCGCTAGACGCAATGTCAGCTAAACTCTACGAACTCGGACACGAGCCGGGACAGGGCGCAGCATTCAAGATGATCAATCAGCTGCTGGCGGGTGTGCATATCGCCGCCGCAAGTGAAGCGATTGCCTTTGCGGCAAAACAAGGTCTCGACATCCGAAAAGTGTATGAGGTCATCACAGCGTCGGCCGGAAATTCATGGATGTTCGAGAACCGCGTGCCGCATGTGCTCGACGGCGATTATACGCCCCGCAGCGCCGTCGATATTTTCGTCAAGGACCTCGGCATCATTCAGGATATGGCACGGAGTGTAAAATTCCCGGTGCCGGTGTCGGCGGCGGCGTTGCAAATGTTTTTGATGACGTCGGCAGCAGGCATGGGTCGCGACGACGACGCATCGGTAGCGCGTATGTATGCGCGCGTGACAAGTACGAAATTGCCCGGCGATCAGACATAAACGCACAACGTTCGGATTCTACAGATGCCACGTTTCGCTGCTAACCTTTCAATGATGTTCAACGAGGTGCCGTTTCTCGATCGTTTCAAAGCTGCTGCGGACGCGGATTTCGACGCGGTTGAGTTTCTGTTTCCCTATGATTTTCCATCGGACGATGTCGGTGAGCGGCTTCATCGGCATGGTTTGACGCAGGCGCTGTTCAATCTGCCGCCCGGAAATTGGGAGGCGGGCGAGCGCGGCTTTGCGGCGCGACCGGATCGATTCGAAGAGTTGAAGGCAAGCGTACAGAAAGCTTTGCCTTACGCAGCCGCGACGGGCGTCAAGCGTCTGCATATGATGGCTGGAATTGCGAACCGTGGCGATGCCAATAATGTCAGCTCATTTCGTCGCGCGGTCGCGTGGACGGCTGAGGCACTCGGTAAACATAATATCGATGTCGTGATCGAACCGATCAATCCGCGCGACGTGCCGGGATATTTTCTCAACGATTTCGATTTCGCAGTGGACTTGATTCATGACATGAAGCTGCCGAACCTGAAATTGCAGTTCGACATCTATCATCGTCAGATCGTGCATGGCGATGTCACCATGGCGTTGCGCGCCATGATGCCGTTGATCGGGCACATTCAAATTGCCAGCGTACCGTCGCGCAACGAGCCTGCGGGCGAAGAACTCAATTATCCGTTTCTGTTCGACGAGCTGGACCGCCTCGGCTATGCGGGCTTTGTTGGGTGCGAATATCGGCCCAAGGGCAAGACCGTCGATGGCCTTGGCTGGTTTGCGTCGTATGCGAAAGCAAAAATTGGAGTGCGCGCGTGACGCTGGCCCTCGGATGCATTGCCGACGACTACACCGGCGCGTCCGATCTTGCCAATACTTTGACCCGCTGTGGATTGCGCACGGTGCAGACTATCGGTGTGCTGGACGATGCGCTGACGCTGCCGGATGTCGAAGCAGTTGTGGTGTCTTTGAAAGGCCGCTCAAATGCTGCAAGCGAAGCCGTCGAGCGATCGCGCGCCGCTGACAGGTGGTTGCGAGCCCATGGCGCGGCGCATGTGTTGTTCAAGATCTGCTCGACATTCGATTCCACCGATGCGGGGAATATCGGACCCGTCATGGATGCGTTGCGCGCCGACTCGGGCGACGCGATTGTTCTGGTGACGCCTGCGTTTCCGGGGACCGGGCGTACAGTATTTCAGGGGAATCTTTTTGTCGGTGCGGTGCCGCTGGCTGAGAGTCCGCTGAAGGATCACCCGCTGAATCCGATGCGGGACTCCAATCTGGTTCGTGTTCTGTCCCGTCAAAGCAAAACCAAGATTGGACTGGTCGACCTTGCGACGGTTGCGCGCGGGGCTGATGCGATCCGTAGCCGTCTGTCCAAATTTGCGTCGCAAGGATTCGGTGCGGCGATCGTGGATGCGGTGTTTGACGACGAACTGGAAAGGATCGGCCACGTTGCCATTGGCCATCGGCTTTCGGTTGGTGCATCGGGGATGGGACTAGGTCTGGCTCGCGCGATCGTTGCGTCAAAGGGAGGGGCTCAAGCTCGAGCCGCATCCTCAAGTACAAAGCCAGTTGGCGGCCCGATTGCGTGTCTTGCAGGTAGCTGTTCGCAGGCGACGCTGGAGCAAATCACCAAGGCTGAAAAATCAATACCGGTGTTGCGGCTCGACCCGGAAAAAATTGTATCCGGCAACAGTGAAGTCGAACGCGCGCTCGACTGGGCCCGCGGCCATCTCAGCGACAAGCCCATTCTCATCGCCAGCAGTTCGACGCCCGATCAGGTTGCAGGACTTCAGAAAAGACACGGCCGCGAAGCAACCGGCCACGCCATCGAGCAGGCGATGGCGGCGATCAGCGAACGGTTGGTTGACGCCGGTGTTCGACGATTGGTCATCGCAGGCGGCGAGACATCGGGGGCAGTTGTCGACCGTCTCGGTGTTCCGGCGTTTTTAGTCGGTGCGGAAATTGCGCCGGGCGTTCCGGTTCTGCGCGCGGTCGGCTGGCAGCGTGGCGAGGCGGTCATGGCATTGAAGTCGGGGAATTTCGGAGGACCTGATTTTTTCAACGACGCCATCCGCTTCATGCCATGACTACACCGAGTCAACCTTCCTTAAACCCATACTCCGGGACGTTGCCGCTCGCGCCGTAATATTTGTAGGGCAGGAATTTGCCTGACATCGTGATCTTGACGCGGTCGCCTTTCGGATTTGCGACGCGCTCCATCACCATGTCGAAATCGATCGCCGACATGATGCCGTCGCCGAATTCTTCTTCGATCAGCGCTTTCCATGCGGGGCCGTTGACCATGACCATTTCGTAGAAGCGATAGATGAGTGGATCGGTCGGCGGCATCGGCGTGCCGGTGCCGCGCATCGGGACTTCATTGATCATCGCTGTTTCGGAATTCGACAAGCCAAATAGTTCTGCCGCGTTTGCGGCCTGCGGCTTGGTCAGTTTCATTTGACCTAATATGGCGCCCACAATCAGCACGTCTGAATAACCGCCAATTTTTTCGCAGATGTATTTCCACGTCCAGCCCTTCTCGCGTTTGATGTCGAGCAACTTTTCGGTGAGGTCGGCGCGCTTCATGGGAATCTCCTCGAGTGATCAAGTCTGGAACTGCCTATTTTTTGAACGCAAGGATTATGCCATCGTGACGCTGTGCAGATCGGCCTCGAT
>JAPLPA010000395.1:6317-11450 GCA_026400415.1 Afipia sp.
GATAGGCATTTCATGCCCGCCGTTAGCGCTTGATCGCATGACGCGCAGGTGTTCTGCTTAAAAAGAAGCCACTGAGGTTGTTGTACCGTGTCGATCACCGTCGCCCTGCATCACGTCACTCATTATAGGTACGACCAGCCAGTCAATTTGGGGCCGCAGGTTATCCGTCTGCGTCCGGCACCGCACACCCGTACGCGCGTGTCGGGTTATTCGCTAAAGGTTCTGCCCGAGAAACACTTCATCAATTGGCAACAAGACCCGCAGGGCAATTGGCTTGCGCGTTATGTGTTTCCCGACCCGACGCGTGAATTCAAGATCGAGGTCGATTTCATTGCCGACATGGCCGTGGTGAATCCGTTCGATTTCTTCGTTGAGCCCTATGCGGACAAATTTCCGTTCGTGTACCCGCCCGATCTCGCGGCAGAGCTTGCGCCTTATCTCAAGACCGAACCGTCGACGCCATTGTTCGCGGAGTATCTTGCGACGATTCCGCGCGAGGCCCCGAATACGGTCAATTTTCTTGTCGAGCTTAACGCGAGGTTGCGCGAAAAAATCAATTACATCATTCGCATGGAGCCCGGCGTCTGGACACCGGAAGAAACGCTGAAGGCGAATTCCGGATCGTGCCGCGACTCCGCATGGTTGTTGATCCAGATTTTTCGTCATCTCGGATTGGCTGCGCGCTTTGTGTCGGGCTACCTCATTCAGCTTGTGCCGGACATCGATCCGCTGGAGGGCCCACGGGAGGTCGCCGCGGACTTCACAGATCTGCACGCATGGGCCGAAGTCTATCTGCCAGGTGCCGGCTGGATCGGGTTCGACGTTACGTCTGGCATGCTGACTGGTGAGGGACATATCCCCGTGGCGGCGGCGCCGCATTACCGCACAGCTGCGCCGATCAGCGGTGCTGTCAGCGCGGGTAGTGCCGATTTCGGATTCGAGATGAGCGTGAAGCGCATCAACGAAGCACCGCGTATTACCAAACCCTTTTCCGATGACTCGTGGAAGCGTCTCGATGCTCTGGGAGAGAAGGTCGATGCCGACCTTAAAGCCGATGACGTGCGTCTCACGATGGACGGCGAGCCGACATTCGTGTCCATCGACGATCTGGAATCCGCCGAATGGAATATCGCGGCGGTCGGTCCGACAAAGCGCAGCATTGCCGATACTCTGATCCGCCGGCTGCGGACACGATTTGCGCCGGGAGGTTTGCTGCATTACGGGCAGGGCAAATGGTATCCGGGCGAGAGCCTGCCGCGCTGGGCATTCGGACTCTATTGGCGCAAAGATGGTGTTCCGATCTGGAAAAACCCGGATTTGATTGCGCCGATCGAAGGTCCCCGAACGGCGAAGATCGAACAGGCGGAAAAATTCGCCACGAGACTCGCAGCAAAGCTCGGCGTCGATGCGGATCATGTGCTGCCGGCCTATGAAGACCAGACGCACTGGCTGGTCAAGGAAAATGGTCTGCCGGACAATGTCGATCCGAGTGATTCAAAACTCGCCGATCCCGAAGAGCGTTCGCGCATGGCACAAGTGTTTCAGCAAGGGCTGAATGTGCCACGTGGATATGTCTTGCCGGTGCAACGTTGGAACGCTGAAGCAAAAAGCCGCTGGCGCAGCGAAAAATGGAATCTGCGACGTGGCAATCTCTTTCTGATGCCGGGCGACTCGCCGCTGGGATTGCGGCTTCCAATGAACTCGCTGCAATGGATTGCGCCTGAAGATTATCCCTACATCGTCGAACAGGATCCGCTGGAGCCGCGCGAGGAATTGCCGGTGTTCGACGGCGGAGCTCAGTCCGAGCCCGGTGCGCCGCGCCAATTCGTGCAAGAGCAGCAAATCGGCGGCAGCGGTGTTCGCACCGCGTTGTCGATTGAAATCCGCGACGGCATTTTATGCGCATTCATGCCGCCGGTGGAAAAGCTCGATGATTATCTGGAGTTGATTGCCGTCGTTGAATCGACCGCCGAAGACATGAAACTTCAGGTTCACGTCGAAGGCTATGCGCCGCCTTACGATCCGCGTGTCGAGGTTATCAAGGTGACGCCGGATCCGGGCGTGATCGAAATCAATATCCATCCCGCATCGGACTGGCGCGGCATCGTCGACACCACGATGAGTCTTTATCAGGAGGCCGCGCATGTGCGTCTTGGCGCCAACCGTTTCCTGGTTGATGGACGGCATACCGGCACGGGCGGCGGCAATCACGTCGTTGTCGGCGGAGCAAAGCCGGCGGACTCTCCCTTTTTGCGCCGACCGGATGTTTTGAAAAGCATCGTGCTTTACTGGCAGCGCCATCCGTCGTTGTCGTATCTTTTCTCTGGCATGTTCATCGGGCCGACGAGTCAAGCACCGCGTATCGACGAGGCGCGTCACGACGCGCTGTACGAATTGGAAATTGCGATGGCGCAGATACCGCCGCGGGGCGAGAAAGTGCCGCTATGGCTGGTCGATCGTGTATTCCGTCATCTGCTTGTGGACATCACCGGAAATACGCACCGGGCGGAAATTTGCATTGACAAACTCTACTCACCGGACGGCCCGACCGGGCGGCTCGGTCTTGTTGAATTTCGTGCGCTGGAAATGCCGCCCGACGCGCGCATGAGTCTGGCGCAGCAGCTCATTATCAGGGCGTTGATCGCGAAGTTCTGGCGCGAACCGCAAGACGGCAATTTCGTGCGCTGGGGCACAACGTTGCACGACCGCTTTATGCTTCCGCATTTCATCTGGGAGGATTTCAGGAGCGTCCTGTCTGACCTCGGGCAGTCCGGCTATAACTTCGAGCCTGAATGGTATGAGGCTCAATTGGAATTTCGCTTTCCTGCTTTCGGTCATGTGCAACACGGCGGCGTGTCGCTCGAACTGCGGCAGGCACTCGAACCCTGGCATGTGCTGGGCGAGGAAAGCTCAGCCGGGGGCACTGTGCGTTACGTGGATTCGTCGGTCGAGCGACTGCAAGTCAAAGTCAACGATTTCGTCGAAGGCCGGCACGTCGTTACTTGCAATGGCCGCCGCCTGCCGATGACGGGGACCGGCCGCTCAGGTGAAGCGGTCGCCGGAGTCCGGTTCAAGGCGTGGCAGCCATCATCAGGATTGCATCCAACCGTTCCCGTCCATGCGCCATTAACGTTCGACATCATCGATACATGGAATGGCCGTTCATTGGGCGGGTGCGTCTATCACGTGGCCCATCCGGGCGGACGCAGCTACGACACCAAACCGGTCAATACCTATGAGGCCGAGGCACGGAGGCTGGCTAGATTTCAGGATCACGGCCATTCGCCCGGCGCGATCAATGTGTCCGCCGAGGAGCGATCCCTCGAATTTCCTCTCACTCTCGACCTGCGGATGCCGTCGCCGCATTGAGCATCGCGCAAGAATAGTTGAAATTGTCGCGCGAGCGGGAGCGAGTCGGAATGGCGAAAGCGGACGGGGAGGCAACGGGACAATCCGGTCAGCTCGATATGCTGCACTGGTCCCGGACCTACGAGACGCTGCCCGGAATTCCCGACGAGTTTCTCGATGCGAATGGCGCGCCGCGTGGCGTCTGGACACAATTTCTCAACGCGTTCTCGGAATTTGCTCCGAAGGAAATCGAGCGCCGCTTTGCGATTGCTGATCAGCACATGCGCGATGCGGGTGTGTCCTATCGCGCACCCGGCGAGACGGCAGATCGTTCATGGCCGCTCAGTCATTTACCGCTTCTGATTGGAGCTGCAGAATGGAAGCAGATCTCCGAAGGCATCAAGCAACGTGCCCAGCTTTTTGAGTTGATCCTCCGCGATCTCTATGGCGATGGAAAGCTGGTCGCCGATGGAGCATTGCCCGCAGCGGCGATTGCCGGAAGTGCTGAATATCTGAGATCAGTGTGCGGCATCACGCCACCCGGCGGTCAATATCTCAATCTCTATGCCGCCGACATAGGGCGCGGCCCTGACGGTCGATGGTGGGTACTGAACGACCGCACGCAAGCTCCGTCCGGAGCGGGGTACGCGCTGGAGAATCGGCTTGTGATGGCGCGCGCCCTCACGAGCCTGTTCGGCACGATGAATGTCGAACGGCTGGCGCCATTCTTCGAGGCGTTTCGTGACATCCTGCGCGGAATTTCCGAACGTGATGAGCCGCGTATCGGATTGCTGACACCGGGAAGTGCCTCTGAGACATATTTCGAGCATTCAACGCTCGCGCGCTATCTGGGATTTCTTCTGGTTGAGGGCGATGACCTTGCGGTGAGCGACGATCGGTTGCATGTCCGCACCGTCGCGGGCCTCAAGCGCCTCGACGTGTTGCTGCGGCGGGTCGACTCGAATTCTCTCGATCCGCTCGAACTCGATGCGCGCTCCACTCTCGGTGTTCCGGGCCTGATCGATGTCATCAGGAAGGGCAGTGTTGCGATTGCCAACATGCCGGGCTCCGGCGTGATGGAAGCGCGCACGCTGCTGGGATTTTTGCCGAGCCTGAGTAAACGCTTGCTCGGCGAAGATTTGAAAATGCCGCATATCGCGACTTGGTGGTGCGGACAAAAGTCCGCGCGGGAGGAAGTGCTCGCGCGCCTCGACGAGTTGGCAATCGAAGGCGCTTACAGTCAAAGCGTGCCGGGGTTTCCCGGTAAGGGGCCGCTGATCGGCGCGTCATTGTCCAAGACGGAACGTGACAAGCTGAAAGACGCGATCAATCATCGCGGAATTGACTTTGTCGGTCAGGAACTTGTTCGCCTCTCGACCACTCCGGTATGGGAGGACGGACACATCGCGCCCCGACCTTTCGTCTTACGCGTGTTCGCTGCAGCTACGGCGGATGGCTGGTCCATTATGCCGGGTGGTTTTTGCAGGATCGCCGAACGCGCCGATGCGCGTGCTGTGTCGATGGGCGAGGGTGCCAGCGCCGCAGACGTCTGGGTGGTCTCCGACAAGCAGGTCGCAACGTCGAGCCTACTGCCGCCAAGCGACGCGGTCAGCATCAAGCGTATCGCCGGATGGGTACCGAGCCGTGCTGCCGACAATTTGTTTTGGCTGGGACGTTATCTCGAACGTGCCGAGGCGACGTTGCGATTGGTGCGTGCGCTGAGTGCTGCGATTCGCGAACCGGGCAAAGGCCCGTCGTCTGCCGGCAACATGATGGAGCGGGTTC
>JAPLPA010000347.1 GCA_026400415.1 Afipia sp.
ATCTCGACGGGTTCGGCGACGACGTTTGCGTCGCGGGGATGACTGTACGTTCCGGCGATCTCATTCATGCCGATCGACATGGCGCGATCGTCATTCCATTCGACGCCGCGGCAAAACTGGTTGACGCCGCGAAACTTTGCGAACGTCGCGAGGAGCCCATTCTCTCCATCGCGCGCAGTTCATCGTTCTCGCTTGAGAAGTTGAAGGACGCGCTGTCGCGCGCGGCGGAAATTCATTAAGGAAAACGATGGTTGCTATATCGCTTCGTAAGCAAACAACATTGCGATGAAAGTTATGCTGAAAAGGCCACCGAGGAAAAGCATGTCCGCAACCCTCTCATATCGCGCACCGAGCCTCATGTGTTGGCTGTAACGGATAGAAAGATAGGACGATCCGGCGCTAATCAGGAACAGAAGAGCGGCCAGCGCGGCATATTCATCGACATGGCTGGGACCCATCTTGGATTCTGCAACTTTCACCAGCCCGATGAAGGTGGTGCAAATACCGATCATTGTCGCCGATGTTGGCAAAATGTGCCGCGACAGCGCTCTTTCGCCGCCTAACTTGGTTTTAAGGTTGACCATGCCTCTGTCCTTTTTGTGAACCCGGATAAGCCGTCGTCCGTTATGGTCACGAAAACGAATCCTTACTGTCCGGAATTTTCATGCCCGTTTCGTCACTATATCGCGCTTCAAGCAATCACACTGCACTCGGCCCAGATTTTTATGACGTTGTCGCGGCCGCGAGTTTTCCAAAACACGTTCTGCGTTACCGCAACCAGCGAGCTGCAAAATCCGTCGGCCTCGATGCGCTGACAGACGAAGAATGGGTTGCGCATTTCGGACGCTTTGAGCCTCTGGCTGGGAGCCTGGAAAAGCCTCTGGCGCTGCGCTATCACGGCCACCAGTTTCGTTCCTATAACCCCGAGATCGGAGACGGCCGGGGCTTTTTGTTTGCCCAATTGCACGACTCCAAAAATCGCCTGCTGGATCTTGCAACGAAAGGAAGCGGCAAAACGCCGTGGTCGCGTACGGCGGATGGAAAGCTGACACTGAAGGGCGGCGTACGCGAAGTCCTCGCAACATCCCTGCTGGAAGCGCTCGGCGTCGAAACATCGAAATCGTTCAGCCTGATCGAAACTGGCGAAGCGCTTGAGCGTGGGGACGAGCCTTCGCCGACCCGCTCGTCAGTGCTGGTTCGGCTCAGCCACTCCCACATTCGGATCGGTTCATTTCAGAGATTTGCTTTTCTGCGAGAGCCGGACAACATCCGAAAGCTGCTCGACTATACGATCCATACTTACATGCCCGACGCATGGCGCGATGACGCCGCCTCGCGCGCCGCCGCATTTCTTGAAGAGGTTTGCCGCCGTGTTGCGCGCGTCGGAGCGCAATGGATTATGGCGGGCTTTGTGCATGGCGTGCTCAATACCGACAACATCAACGTGACCGGCGAAAGCTTCGATTACGGCCCCTGGCGATTTCTGCCGGTCCTCGATCCTACCTTTACAGCGGCTTATTTTGACTCCACCGGCCTCTACGCCTATGGCCGCCAACCCGATGCGCTGTTCTGGAATCTCACACGCCTTGCCGAATGTCTTTTGGTCGTTGCTGAAAAAGAATTTCTCGAAACTGCACTCGGCGCATTTGCTCCCGCCCTGCAGGCCGAGTTCACAAAGGCGATGCTTTGGCGGCTTGGCGTTCAATCAAAAGGCATGGAATCCGATGCGGAACTCGCGCGCACGATGTGGGCATTTCTGTCCGAATCGAAAGCACCCTTCGAGCAGATGTTTTTCGACTGGTACGGCGGCAACATCAGCGGCCAGCGCGCCGCCAACAGCCCGTCTAAGGAATTCTACGAGACTGCAAGCTTTGCATCCGTCGTCGCGACGCTGCACGACTACGAACCCTTCCCCGGCGCAAAGATCGATCACTCTTATTTCCGACGCTCAACGCCTTGCACAATGCTAATCGACGAAGTTGAAGCGATCTGGGCACCGATTGCCGAATATGACGACTGGTCGGCGTTTCACGCAAAGCTCGACTCCATCGCAGAAATGCGTGATGCACTCGGGAACGCAAACGCGTAAAAAATCCGGGCCCGCGACCGCAGACCCGGACTTAATTTTCTTCGGCTTTATTAAGCAACTTTCTGCGGAGCGGTGCTTGCAACCTTGCCGTCGAGGAAACCTGTCAGTCGGCCGCGGATTATTCGGTCGGCATCCGCCATGATGCGATCGATCAGCTCCTTACAGGTCGGAACGTCGTGAATCAGACCGACAACCATGCCGCAGCTCCAAGCGCCCGCGTCCATATCGCCGTCGATCATTACCTTTGGATAAACACCGGCGACCTGTTCCATGATGTCCGCGATCTTAAGGCTTGCACCCTTCTCGCGCTCGATCTCGAGAAGATGTTCGACTTGCTTGTTGTCTAGGACGCGTTCGGTGTTACGTAGCTGACGCATAATGAGACGCGTATCGAGTTCGCTGGCGGCGACCAGCGCTTTCTTCACGTTCTCATGAACCGGGGCCTCCTTCGTCGCGATAAAACGCGTGCCCATGTTCATGCCCTGCGCGCCTAATGCCAGCGCTGCGACGAGGCTGCGCCCGTCGGCCATTCCGCCCGAAGCTACGAACGGAATCTTCAATTCCTCGGCCGCACGCGGAAGCAAAATCATATTGGGCATGTCATCCTCGCCCGGATGTCCGCCGCACTCGAAGCCGTCCACGCTGACAGCGTCGCAGCCAATTGCTTCGGCTTTCAGCGAATGGCGCACCGAAGTGCATTTGTGGATGACCTTAATGCCAGCGGCTTTCAGCGCCGGCATATATTGTTCGGGGCTGCGGCCTGCGGTCTCGACAATCTTCACGCCGCCTTCGCGAATAGCAGCGATGTATTCCGGATAAGGCGGCGAGGTGAACGCTGGCAGGAATGTGAGGTTCACACCGAATGGCTTGTCTGTCATGTCGCGGCAGCGCGCGATTTCCTTGGCGAGCAATTCCGGCGTCTTTTGCGTAAGACCCGTGATGATGCCGAGGCCGCCCGCGTTCGACACGGCAGCAGCAAGCTCGGCAAAACCTACATAATGCATGCCACCTTGAATAATCGGGTGCTGGATACCGAACATTTCGGTGATTGCTGTTTTCATATGGCTCTCCCTGGATTTACTTTACTGTTACAGGAGCCTCGCGACATTTCCACAGTAGAATTGTGCGACAGATCAGCCATGTTGGCTAATGTCCTGCAGAAATCATCGACCGAACAATGTAGCGGCGGTCAGTTTAGGCCTTGTTCTCTCGCGCACGTTTAACGAGCGACGTTGTGCTGTGGCCCGGCAGGATATCAACGAGCACAACCTCGCCGCCATTTGCAGTGACGACCTCGTGGCCGACCACCTGCTCACGGGTGTAATCGCCACCCTTCACCAGCACGCTCGGCTTGATGTGCGTGATCAGCTTCAGCGGCGTGTCTTCTTCAAAGATTGTAACCAGATCGACAGCCTCAAGTGCTGCCAGCACTTCAGCGCGCGCGCGCTCATCCTGCACCGGACGATCGGCACCCTTGAGACGTCGAACCGAGGAATCGCTATTTAGCCCCACGATCAGCCGGTCGCACGCTGCGCGCGCCTGCGTCAACACACGCACATGCCCTGGATGCAAGATATCAAAACAGCCGTTTGTGAAACCGATACGCAGGCCTTGGTTTCGCCATTCGGTCAGATGCGTGTCGAGATCGGCCGTCCTTGACGAGATCTTTTCTTCCGCTGTCAAAGACGCATGCGGAAGAATTTTCCGACGCAACTCCATGAGCGACACAGTCGCGGTACCCGACTTGCTGACTGCAACTGCAGCAGCGGCAGCGGCGCAGCGCAGTACCGCTTCCCAATCCATTCTCGCGGCTAGCATGACCGCAAGAACGGCGACAACCGTATCGCCCGCGCCGGACACATCGCGCACTTTGACGGGTTGTGCGGGAACATGAATCAGCGTGCCGTCGCGGTGCGCCAGCGTCATGCCGTTTTCGCTTTGGGTGACCAGCACGGCGTCGGCATCTGCGGTGCGCAATGCTTCGATAGAAGCATCCGCGATATCTTCATCAGACTGAATGCGGCGCCGCGTGGCTTCGGCGAATTCCTTGCGATTCGGCGTCAACAAGGTCGCGCCACGATAGATGGCAAGGTTTGCGCTTTTCGGATCGACAATCACGCGCTTGCCGAGCTTCTTTGCGGCGTCAATGATATTTCGAATAACGCGCGCAGTCAGAACGCCCTTGGCATAGTCCGACAGCAGCACGATATCGGCGCGAGGAAGAGCCGCAATCACAGCGTCTATCAACTTGCGCTCGATGGCTTCAGATGCCGGTACGGCTAATTCCCAGTCTGCGCGCAACATATGCGTCGAAAAATGCTCGGATACGAAGCGCACCTTTCGCGTCGTCGGCCGAGCTTTGTCGACGATCAAAATCGGATCGATCAGCTTTTCTGCTGAAAGCTGCGTGGCAAGCGTCTTGGCCGCGACGTCGTCGCCGACTAGCCCGACAAAAATGCACTTTGCGCCGAGTGCTGCAACATTCCGCGCAACATTACCCGCGCCGCCGACATTGATATCACTGCGCTGAACCGCAATTACAGGAGCCGGCGCTTCCGGCGAAATACGCGACACGTCGCCATAGACAAATTCGTCCAGCATCAAATCACCGACGCACAGCACCGTCTGTCGTACAATTTTTTCCGATAGCGATTCAAAATCGAACATCAAGCGTCCGTGTCCGGGTTAGGCGATCAGCGATAGCGATCAGGCTGATCGAGGAAATCCTTCACATAAGCGCCTACGGCATCTTCAAGCGGCGTGAAGCCGCCATTGTAGCCAGCACCCTGCAAGCGATCGACCGTTGCCTGTGTGAAGTATTGATAGCTGCCACGAATTTGTTCGGGCATGTCGATGTATTCGATGTTGGGCTTCGCACCGAGCGCTGCGTAAGCGCTCAAGATCAAATCTTTGAAGCTCCGCGCCTTGCCGGTGCCGACGTTGAAAATGCCGTTGACCTTCGGCGATGCCAGCAGCCACATGATGACCCGCACCACGTCGTCGACATAGATGAAATCGCGACGCTGATCGCCATCGGCGATACCGTCGCGATGCGATTTGAATAATTGCACATTGCGGCCGGCTCTCACGTCGTCGAAGCGTTTGGCAAGAACGCTCATCATCGTGCCCTTGTGATATTCATTCGGCCCGAACACGTTGAAAAATTTCAGGCCAACCCATTGCGGCGGCATCTTGGCTCTCTTGGCGACGCGCTCCGCTACCGCAAGATCGAACAGCGATTTGCTCCAGCCGTAAAGATTCATCGGTCGCAGTTTTTTCAAGGCATCAAGCGATGGATCGTCCACGAAGCCCTGATCGCCCTCTCCGTAGGTCGCAGCGGAAGACGCGTAGATGAACCGCACATTGTTCGCCGTACACCAGTCGAGCAAACGCATCGAGAGGCGAAAGTTGGTCTCGATCACGAGATCGCCGTCGGTCGCGGTGGTCTCCGAGATCGCCCCCATATGAATGACGGCGTCGAGTTTCCGGCCTTGTAGCCAGTCCATTAATTCTGTCGGCGGAACGACATCGGCAAGTTGCCGCTTGGCAAGATTACGCCACTTGCCCTCTTCCCCCAAAAAATCGCACACGACGACATCCGCGAGGCCTGCCTCATTGAGCGCGGCCACGACGTTCGACCCGATAAAACCGGCGCCGCCGGTCACCAGAAGCATTGAAAAACCCTGCGAAATTGGCGCGGGCCACCTTTGCCCCACCCGGACGCGCCAGGCAACTTGATATCGTTAACGTGGTGAAGGCCGAAGCCCTTGGCCGATCTACCGAAAACGCAACTGGACGGGGCGAGACCAGCGCGCTAACCGGCTATCTCGGCAGCAGCCGTCCCGGCTCCGGACACGCAAATCGCCCTAAGATGATGAATCAAGGCTCTTTTTTATCGGAAATCGGCGTCTCGCCAGACCCGTCGCAGACGAGCCCAGTCCTCGTCATCCCCTATATGTGGATCGGGGATTTCGTGCGCGGTCATACGGTGGTGCGGGTTCTTAAAGAGCGCTGGCCGAACCGTCCTGTTGATATTCTGGTCACGAGCCTTTGCGCGCCGTTAGTCGATTACATGCCAGGTATCCGCAAGGGCATCGTCGGGGACCTTCCGCGCGGCCGCCTCGCACTCGCCAAGCAACAAGCGCTCGCCAACCAGTTTCGGGAAGCTGGCTACGGCACGGCTCTGGTACTGCCGCGCACGTGGAAATCTGCAATCGCGCCGACGCTCGCCGGCATCCCGCAACGAACGGGATGGGTCGGCGAAGTCCGGTTTGGTCTCATCAATGATTTTCGCTGGGGCGAACGGTCGATGCCGCGCTTCATCGACAAGAATGCGGCACTCGCACTGCCAGCAGACGCTCCGCTTCCGAAGGACTGGCCAGTTCCGCAACTCGTGGTGCCTGATACCGACGTCGCGGCATGGCGGCAAGCCCATGGTCTCGGCGACGCTAACGCTATCGCATTGGCACCGGGATCGGTCGGCACGTCCAAACGCTGGACGTATTTTGCGGACGCCGCGAAGATGTTTGCCGATCAGGGGCTCGACGTTTGGGTGATCGGCGGGCCTAACGAAAAAGCCATGGCGACCGAGATCGTCAACGCAGGAGGACCGCGCGGGCGCGACCTGACGGGCAACGATTTGCGCAACGGAATTCTCGCTATGGCAGCGGCGAAGGTCGCAATCTCCAACGACTCAGGTTTGATGCACATTTCCGCTGGCATCGGTACGCCGACGATGGGGATTTTCGGTCCAACTAGCCCCTATCACTGGGCACCGCTTAATGGACTGGATGCAACAATCAAACGAAAAGTCGACCTGCCTTGCCAGCCCTGCCACAAACCGGTTTGTTTGCATAACGACCATCATTGCATGCGCGATATACCGGCATCCGAGGTGGTCGAGACGGCGCATCGCGTAATGGCTTCGGCAGGCATCAATGCGGCACGTTAAGATCAATGCGCGAGCGTGCTTGCGCCACAAAGCCGACGTGACTACCACTGACGATCAACAGCAACGGACGCGGTGACCTTTGAGCCAGGATCGGATCGCAGCCCATTTTCAAACTTCACTTGCCGGCTTCAACAAGGCTGCGCAGGACCGCGAATTATTGGCAGTTACGCATACGATTGCAAAAGCAACTGCGGCAGCGCTGGCGAACGGCAAAAAATTGCTATTGATCGGCAATGGCGGAAGCGCTGCCGATGCCCAACACATCGCCGCAGAAATCGTCGGGCGCTACAAGCAGGAGCGTCCCGGCTGGGCCGCGATCGCACTCACAACCGACACATCCGCCCTCACCGCCATCGCAAACGACTATGGATTTGAGCAAATCTTCGCGCGTCAGCTACAAGGCCTCGGCCAACGAGGCGATATTCTGTTCGCGCTGACAACATCGGGCCGCTCGCCGAATATTCTGGCGGCCTTGAAGATGGCTCGCGAGATTGGAATCACAACGGTCGGATTTACCGGCACCAAAGGCGAGAGCCTGCGTCAATCGTGCGATCATCTGTTCGTTTCGCCCAGCGACGATACGGCAGTGGTGCAACAGATTCACATGATGGCGATGCATGGGATCTGCGATGAAGTCGAGCACGCCCTTATCGGTGGAAAACCGAAAGCATGACCGGCGGTGAGAGACCGCGAAAACCTGCCGCGTTTCTAGACCGCGACGGCGTTATCAATATCGACGACCACTATATCGGCATCCCCGATCGCATTCGTTGGATGCCGGGCGTCGCATCCGGCGTCAAAAAACTCAACGATGCCGGTTATTATGTTTTCGTCGTTACCAATCAGTCCGGCGTTGCGCGCGGCATGTTCGGCGAGGACGATGTTCGCACCCTCCACGAATGGATGCGCGCAGAGCTGGCTCGCGAGGGCGCGCGCATCGACGATTTTCGTTTCTGTCCGCATCACCCCGACGGAACCGTTGCGGGGTACACCAAAGAATGTGACTGGCGTAAGCCGCAGTCGGGGATGTTGCGAGACCTTATGAAACACTGGCCGGTGGACAAAGATCGCAGCTTTGTCATCGGCGACCGGCAGCGCGACCTCGACGCCGGCGCGGCGCTCGGGATCAAAGGCTATCTATTTGCCGAAAGCGACCTGTCTAAATTTGTCGATATGGTTTTGGCCAAACGCAATCTGTAAGTGGCTTAGCTCAACGACAGCTTCTGCGCGGCTTCAATCGCACGCTCAAATGACGGATACGAATCCTTCCCGCCGATCACCGTAATCAATCCGCTGCCGACCGGGCCGGTCAATCCAGGATCGGTCGCAAGAAACACGGCGATAAGCGGAACGCCGTAAGCGGCTGCGAGATGAAGGAGACCCGTATCGACACCGACAACCAGCGATGCGTTCGCAATGATCTTGGCTGTCGCATCGAGTGGCTGACGTTCGAGAATTTTCGCGCCCGGAATAGCAGCGGCAAGCCGTTCACTTCGCAATCGTTCAATGTCCGAACCCCACGGCAATACAACATCGAGCCCCTGCCCACGTAGCCACTTTCCAGTACCGATCCAATCGACCTCACGCCATTCTTTCGAAGCGCGGGAGGTCCCGTGCAACAGCACGGCGTAACGCGCATCGTCGTTTTTCTTGGGCTTCGCCAGTCCGTAATTGAGGCCGTCGTTTATCGTGTAACCGAGACTGAGACCTGTGAGCACCCGATTTCGGCTTACTGCATGCTGTTCTCGCGCGACCTTGTGCGTCACATCG
>JAPLPA010000200.1:0-3135 GCA_026400415.1 Afipia sp.
ACTGGCTCGTCTCAGACTTGGGATTCGACGCGGCGGTGGATTACAAATCCGAACCCGTTTTCAAGGCGCTGAAAGCCGCCGCACCGTCGGGCATCGACGTTTATTTCGACAATGTCGGCGGCGATATTCTGGAGGCGTGTCTCGCGCAAATGAACAATCGCGGACGCATCTCCTGTTGTGGCGCGATCTCGGCTTACGACGGTGCGGCGCCGGCCAGCGGGCCGCGCGGCATTCCGGGACTGATCGTCGTCAAACGCCTCATCATGCAGGGCTTCATCGTGACGGATTTCTACGACCAGCGCGAACAGGCGATGGCCGATCTGCAGTCATGGGTCAAATCCGGCAAGCTCAAGGTTCAGGAAGATGTCATCAGCGGCCTAGAGAATACTCCGCAGGCACTGATTGGCCTGCTGGCCGGTGAAAATCGCGGCAAACGCATGGTCAAAGTTTAGGAACCACCCACGTCCCAACTTTATTCCCCGTTATTCAGTGCGACAGAAGGTAACTAACGTCATCGCGGTGGTATAATTTATGGCACGCTCCTTGCTGAGTTCTTACTGAAACCATGGGGGAGTTTGTGATGAGTGCCGCTGCAGTAAAATCCGACGTAGGCAACGCACGTTGGATACAATTGGTGTTGGGCGTGATCGCCATGATGGCGATCTCCAGCCCGCAATATGTCTGGACGCTATTCGTCAAATCGTTCCAGACCACAACGGGTGCTACGCTTCCGGCGATTCAGATCACCTTCTCGCTGCTGATTGTGCTGCAGACGTTTTTCTCGCCAGCACAGGGCTGGCTCATCGAGAAGTTCGGCCCGAAATGGCTAATCGCCATCGGCGCGCTCCTGAGCGGGCTCGGCTGGATTCTGTCAGCGCAGATCACATCGCTGTACGGTCTTTATGCAACCTATGGCTTATTTTGCGGCATCGGCACCGGCCTCGTTTACGTCGGCATCGTCGGCCTGATGGTGCGATGGCTTCCCGACAAACGCGGCTTCGCGACCGGCATGGTCGCGGCCGGGTACGGCTTCGGCGCGATCGCGACAACCTTCCCGATCTCTGACATGCTGGCCACCTCCGGCTACCAGAGCACGTTGACGACCTTCGGCATCATCCTCGGCGCCGTCGGCTTCCTCGCAGCGCTGGGTCTTCGCGATCCGAAACCTGGCGAAGTCAGCGGCATTGCACCGATGGTTTCGGTGGCCAAGAAGGACTACGAACCGAAGCAGATGCTGAAGACACCGATCTTCTGGCTGATGTTCCTGATGATGACCATGATGTCCACCGGCGGGCTTATGGTGATTTCGCAGTTTGCGAACTTTATGAAGGATTTCGGCATCGCCAGCGTGATGATCTGGGGATTCGCCGCGCTGCCTTTCGCGCTGACGATCGACCGCATCATGAATGGCCTGACGCGGCCGTTCTTCGGCTATGTCTCGGATCGCATCGGCCGCGAGAACACGATGGGTATCGCATTCATTTTTGAAGGTCTTGCCATCGCTGCGATGGTCGCCTCGCGCGATAACGCGCTGCTCTTCGCGTTGCTATCGGGCGTGGTGTTCTTCGGATGGGGGGAAATCTTCTCGCTGTTCCCCTCGACGCTGACCGACACCTTCGGCACCAAAAATGCGACAACGAACTATGGCTTTCTGTATATCGCGCAGGGCATAGGCTCGGTGCTCGGCGGGCCGGTCGCTGCACTGATCCACGATTCCAACGGAAGCTGGATGCCGGTGTTCGCCATCATCATCGCGATGGACATCCTCACCGGCCTGCTCGCGCTTTTCGTACTCAAGCCTTGGCGGTCGGCGTGGTTCTCCGGCAAGCTCGCAGGCGCGAGATAGCGCTCGCAGAATAGACGTTCGACAAATCTCGAAATGCCCGGCCGCGCGCCGGGCATTTTGCGTTTTGCATGGCACGAAAATTTTGCTTAGACAGGACTGCCTTCAGCGCCGCGCACGCGCTCATCGATAAGAAAACGGAATTGACCAATGCTCAATACCCCTCGTGCCCTTCGCGGCATGGTGACGTCACCGCATCATCTCGCCAGCGAGGCGGGATTGCGCGTGCTGCGCGAGGGCGGCAACGCCATTGAGGCCACGCTGGCAATGGCGGCGAGCCTGCCGGTCGTATATCCGCACATGAACTCACTTGGTGGCGACGGCTTCTGGCTGATTTCGAAAGACGGCAAGCCACCGATTGCGGTCGATGCCTGCGGAGCTTCGGCGCAAGCCGCGACGGTAGATTTCTATAAAAGCAAAGGGTTGTCCGCGATTCCGTCGCGCGGTCCTCTCGCCGCAAATACAGTGGCAGGCACATTGTCGGGCTGGGCGGAAGTGATCGCGATCAACAAGGAAATGGGCGGCAGACTGCCATTGTCCCGCCTCGTCGAGGACGCGGTGTGGTCGGCGGAAAACGGTTTCGCCGTTACGGCAACGCAGGAAGAATTGACGCGCACGAAATTTGCCGAGTTGAAAGACTCGCCCGGTTTCATCGACACGTTCTGCCTCGGCGGCAAGCTGCCCAAAGAAGGCCAGTTGATGAAAATGCCGCGGCTCGGCGCGACGCTGAAGCGTCTTGGTCAGCACGGCCCGATGGATTTCTACACCGGAGCACTCGCCAACGAGATCGCTGCCGATCTGAAACGCTGCGGCTCACTGGTGACGCTGCAGGATTTGGCCGCACATAAGGCCCAACGGCGCGAGGCATTGTCGGTCGCGACAAAACACGCAACGCTTTATAATTTTCCGCCGCCAACACAGGGCCTCGCCTCGCTGATGATCCTTGCGATCTTCGAGCGGCTCAACATTCAGGACGCTGAGACGTTCGAGTACCTGCACGGAATCGTCGAGGCGACTAAGCAGGCCTTCATCGTGCGCGATCGTATCGTCGGCGATCCGGCGCTCATGAAAGAGCAAGCCGAACATTTTCTGACGACCAAGGTTTTGGACGAACTTGCGTCGCGCGTGGCACATCATCGAGCTCTGCCTTGGCCGGTGCCGGCCAATCCGAGCGACACAGTATGGCTCGGTGCCATCGACAAGGACGGCATCGCTGTCAGCTTCATCCAGAGCATCTATTTTGAATTTGGCTCAGGCTGCGTGTTGGAGAATTCTGGCATCGTCTGGCAGAA
>JAPLPA010000200.1:3164-5930 GCA_026400415.1 Afipia sp.
AGTTTTCTGCTTGAGGGCGAGGGTCCGCGCGCGCTCAAACCGGGTCGCAAACCCTTCCATACGCTCAATCCGGCGATGGCGCTGTTCAACGACGGGCGCCGCATGGTCTATGGCAACATGGGTGGCGAAGGCCAGCCGCAGAGCCAGTCGGCGGTCTTCTCGCGCTACGCGATGTATGGCCAGGGATTGCAAGCCGCGATCACCGCGCCGCGCTGGCTGCTCGGTAAGACCTGGGGTGACTCCACCGTCACACTCAAGCTGGAATCGCGTTTCGATCCGCTTGTGGTGCAGGCGATGCGCGATGCCGGCCACGACATCGAGATGCTGGAAGATTTCACCTCGACAATGGGGCATGCGGGAGCGGTCGTGCGACATGCCGACGGTATGTTCGAAGGTGCTACCGATCCGCGCAGCGACGGCGCCGCGATGGGATTTTAATTCACAAACTTCCCGCCAAGCTCATCGTCAATGTGAATGCGGATAATGTCGTCGAAAGTTTTCTCGGCGGTCGTGAAGCCTAATTTCAATGCCCGCTCTGTCGAGAAATTGCGCGGCCAGCCGGCAACGATGCCCATGATGGTCTGATCTGGCTGGCGCTTGATGCGCGCGGTCACGTTCTTTCCCGCAACCCGATCCAGCGCAGCAATCTGCTCTCCCACCGTCGCCGCGAGTCCCGGCATGCTCAAGGCGCGGCGCGGACCAATCGTGTTCAGATCCATCGTTCCTGCATGCAGCAGAAAGCCGACTGCAGAACGCGGCGATGCGTGCCAATGCATCACATCTTCTGAAACGGGTAGCACCGCTTCTTTTCCGGACAGCGGTTCGCGAATGATGTTGGAGAAAAACCCCGACGCCGCCTTGTTCGGCGTACCGGGCCGAACGCAAATTGTCGGCAGACGGATACTTATACCGTCGAGCAAACCTTTCCGCGAATAGTCTGAGATCAGCAATTCGCCGATGGCCTTTTGCGTGCCGTAGCTCGTCAGTGGCGTGGTGAAGAACTCGTCGCCTATCTTTTCTGGGAAGGGCGAACCGAACACCGCAATCGACGATGTAAACACGAGGCGCGGTTTGTAACCGCCGCCGATGGCACGAATGGCGTCAATCAAAAACCGCGTGCCGTCGAGATTGATGCGATAGCCTTTATCGAAGTCCGCTTCGGCTTCGCCCGATACAATGGCCGCGAGATGGAAAATCACATCGGGTTTTGCGGCGACAAGCTTCTCCACGGCGGGTTGCGACGACACATCTGCCGTCACCAGATCGACCGGTATCGCAGCACCTGCGGGTTTTGCGGGCGCAACCACATCCTGCAGCGTCATTTTGGAAATTTCGGATTTGCCGAGCTTGCCGTCCTTGGCAAGACGCTCCGCCAGTTTGCGGCCAACCATGCCGGCGGCACCGAGAATGAGAATATGCAAGACGACGCCCTTCCCTGAGCTTCTTTTTAGTTTGGATTATTCTTTGACCGCGCCGGTCATGGCCGAGACGTAATGCTCGACGAAGAACGCGTAGAGAATGACCAGCGGCAGCGAGCCAACCAGCGCGCCCGCCATCAGCGATCCCCACTTGTAGATATCGCCGTCGACGAACTCGTTGACGATGGCGACCGGCACCGTCTTGTTCTGCGTCGAGGACAGGAACGTCAGCGCGTAAATGAACTCGTTCCAGCAGAGTGTGAACGAAAAGATGAAAGCGGAGATCAGTCCGGGTACTGCGAGCGGCAGCACGATCTTGGTCAGAATCTGCCAGCGGCTGGCCCCGTCGATCAGCGCGCATTCCTCAAGCTCGAACGGAATGGTTTTGAAATGTCCCATCAGGAGCCAGGTCGAGAACGGAATCAGCAGCGTCGGATAAACAAGAATGAGCGCCAGCGGCGAGTCGACGTTGCCAATGGAATAAAGAGGATCGACGGCGGGATCAGGTACGCAAGAAAGATCGACGCGCTGACGACGTTCGCGCCCTTGAAACGCAGGCGCACGATGGCATAGGCGGCGAGCACACTGGCGACGATCGAGATGAATGTTGCCGCACCCGCGACATACATCGTGTTCCACAGCCAGCGCGGATAATTGGTTTCAAACAGCAATTTATAAATGTGCTTGAAGGTCGGCTTCACCACCCAGAACGGGTTGAAAGTCTCCATGTCGATCAGCTGCTCATCGGGTTTAATCGACGTCAACGCCATCCAGTAAAATGGAAACAGCAACACCACGATCATGATGAGCAACGGAATGTAGAGCGTCACGATCTTGCTAGGCAAGGTTTCGAGATAGCTCATGCCCTCGCTGTTGTCGCTCGACGACTGCTTGGCGCCGACGGCGGGTACTGCCGCGTGATCAGTCATTTTCAGAACCTTGCTGCCATTTGCGACGCTGCATGCCGAACCATGAGATGGTGATGGCCGCGAGCAGGAACGGAATCATCGCGGTTGCAATGGCAGCACCCTCGCCGAGGCGGCCCGACAGAATACCGCGTTGATAACTGAGCGTCGCCATGAGATGCGTCGCGTTGACCGGGCCGCCGCGTGTCAGCGCCCAGATCAGCTGGAAATCCGTAAAGGTGAACAAGACCGAGAACGTCATCACGACTGCGATGATCGGCGTCAGCAACGGATAGGTTATGAAACGAAAGCGCTGCCAGTTGGTTGCGCCGTCAAGCGTTGCGGCCTCATAAAGCGATGGCGACACTGTCTGCAGGCCTGCAAGCAGCGTGATGGCGACAAACGGCACGCCGCGCCAGATGTTGGCGATGATGACGCTGGCG
>JAPLPA010000270.1:0-1507 GCA_026400415.1 Afipia sp.
AAGGCGTATATCCGCAAACAAGGCGCGCCGATTGTGGTGAAAGCCGACGGACTTGCAGCAGGCAAGGGTGTCGTGGTGGCGATGACACTTGCGGAAGCTGAATCCGCAATCGACATGATACTCGGTGGTGGATTTGGAGCGGAGGGGGCCGAGGCAGTCGTCGAGGAGTTTCTTGCAGGCGAAGAAGCGTCGTTCTTTGTACTTTGCGACGGCGAATACGGATTGCCTTTGGCGACCGCCCAGGATCACAAACGTGCTTTCGATGGCGACAGAGGCCCCAACACCGGCGGCATGGGCGCATATTCGCCTGCGCCAGTCATGACAGAAGCGATGATCGCGCGCACGATGAAGGAGATCATCAATCCGACGTTGCGCGCAATGGCGGCGAAGGGCATGCCTTTCAAGGGCGTACTGTTCGCTGGACTGATGATTACGGATCAAGGCCCGAAGCTGATCGAATACAACGCGCGCTTTGGCGATCCAGAAGCGCAGGTATTGATGCTGCGGCTGATGTCCGACCTAATCCCGGCATTGCTCGCGTCGGTGGACGGACAATTGAAGAATTTCGATCTACGCTGGTTTCCCGAGCCTACATTGACGATTGTGATGGCGGCGAAGGGATACCCCGGCGACTACGCCAAGGGATCGCGCATCGAGGGTCTGGATGAAGCCGCCAAGGTCGAGGGCGTAGAAATCTTTCACGCGGGGACTAGGGCGAACGGAACGGACATTCTTGCCAATGGTGGGCGGGTATTGAACATCACCGCGAGCGGCAAGACGGTGGGTGAGGCCCAGCGGCGCGCTTACGGTGCCATCGACCGCATCAAATGGCCGGAAGGATTCTGCCGCCACGACATCGGGTGGCAAGCGATCGCGCGGGAAAAAGAAACGAAGTCTTCGTCATGACCGATCTCGCCGATCTGTTTCCCGGTTTTGCCTCCGAATGGATAAACACCAAAAATGGGCGCATCTTTGCACGCGTCGGCGGCAAGGGCCCGCCGTTGTTATTGCTGCATGGATTTTCGCAGACACATGTGATGTGGCATCGCGTTGCGCCAAAACTCGCCGAAAAATTTACGCTCGTGATTGCGGATCTGCCGGGGTACGGATGGTCGGACGTGCCGGAGAGCGACGCGAACCACTCGCCTTTCACCAAGCGCGTCATGGCGCAGACAATGATCGAGGCGATGGAGCAACTCGGTTATGTGCATTTCGGCCTCGCGGGCCATGATCGTGGAGGTCGCGTATCGTACCGGCTTGCACTCGATCATCCAGGCAGGCTATCGCGGTTGGCGACGCTGGATATTTTGCCGACTTATGAATACTGGGCGCGGATGGATCGCGCTTACGCGCTGAAAATCTATCACTGGACGTTGCTGGCGCAGCCCGCGCCGCTCCCGGAAACTCTGCTCGGGGCAAATCCAGACTTTTATCTCAAGAACAAGCTTTCAAGCTGGTCGAAGTCGAAAGATCTCAACGCATTCGATCCGCGCGCGCTTGCACACTA
>JAPLPA010000270.1:1523-5575 GCA_026400415.1 Afipia sp.
GCACACTATCTTGCGGCATTCAACGACCCCCTTCGTATTCACGCAATGTGCGAGGATTATCGCGCGGGCGCTTATGCCGATTTCGAGTACGACAAAGCGGATCGCGACGCCGGTAACAAAATCACCATTCCGATGCTGGCACTGTGGGGCGACGCCGGCATCGCGGCGTCTGCTGCAACGCCGCTCGATACATGGAAAACTTGGGCCACCAATGTGCGCGGTCAGCCCGTTAATTCCGGGCATTTCCTCACGGAGGAAGATCCGGATGCCACCGCAGCGGCGCTTTTAAAGTTCTTTTCGGAGGCCGCGTAGTGCTCCGAGAGGCGAGGCGCGACGATATCAAGCGCATCGTTGAGATGCTGAGCGACGATGCGCTTGCGAGTGGGCGTGAAAAACTCGGCGGTGACATGAAGGCATACGAGAAGGCGTTTGACGCCATTGCTTCAGATGCCAACAACACATTGTATGTGTGGGACGAGGAGGGAGTGGTGGGCTGTCTTCAACTCACATTCATTCCCGGCATGTCATATCAGGGAAGCTGGATCGCGCAGGTTGAGGGTGTGCGGGTGGATCGCTCCATGCGCGGCGAGGGGATCGGCGAAGAAATGATGAAAGTCGTCATTTCAAAATCGCGCGAGCGCGGTTGCGAACACCTGCAGCTCATGACGAATAAAAGACGTACCGACGCGCACCGTTTTTACGAGCGATTGGGGTTCATCATGTCGCATGAGGGAATGAAACTGAAACTTTAGCGCCGTGCTTTAAAGAAATCCTTGAGCAACGCCGACGCCTCGCTCTCGCCAACTGAGGGATAAATTTCCGGTACATGATGGCAGGTGGGGGATGCAAAGAACCTCACCCCACTGTCAACAGCTCCACCTTTCGGATCGCTTGCGCCATAGTAAACGCGCCGGATGCGCGCGAATGAAATAGCCGCCGCGCACATGGTGCAAGGCTCAAGCGTGACATAGAGATCGCAATCGACCAACCGCTCGCTTCCGAGGGTTCGCGCGGCGTCCCGGATCGCCAAAATCTCGGCGTGAGCAGTCGGATCACAATCAGTCAGTGTCCGATTGGCGGCCTCTGCGATGACCCTACCGTCGCTGACAATCACGCAGCCGATTGGCACCTCGCCGGACGCTCCGGCGAATTGGGCCTGTTTCAGAGCCAAATCCATGAAAGATCGCGCGCTCATGCCTCGTTTCCTGCAAAGAACTCTGTTATCAGCCCGTCATTCCTTCAGCGAGAACATCCATGCCCCGCGACAACGATAAAAACAACGGCCGTCCGCCGCGCCGTGATCGCGGCGCGAGTGCAGGCGGCAAAGGTCGGGGCGGTGGCGCGCGCGAGGATCGTCCGGCCCGTTCGTCGGCTCCACGCGGAGACAGGAAGTTGGGCGACAAGAAGCCATATTCCGCACGCGATGCAGGAGCAAAGCCTTACGTGAGGAAAAGCGAGGGGTTCCGCAAAGATGGCGACCGTCCGTCGCGCCCACGCTTTGATCGCGAGGATCGGGGTGGCGCAAGTCGTCCGCCGTTCAAGCCACGCGAGGGTCGCGGCGAAGGCCGGTCATTCAAGCCGCGAGATGATCGTGGCGGTGCGCGCGGCGAAGGGCGTCCGCCTTTCAAGCCCCGCAATCGTGACGACGCGTCGCGAGGCGACCGCTACGAGTCGCGTCCGAACCGCAACGCAAGTGCGGGACGTTTCGGCGACAAGAAGTTCGGGGAAAAACGGCCTTATTCGCCGCGCGGGGAACGTAGCGACGCGCCGCGTCCCGCGCGGTTCAATCGCGATGATCGCCCGCAACGTGATGAACGTCCCATGCGCCGCGGTGCACCTGATCGCGGGCCCCGCAAGGAATTCAATCGCGGCGAAGATCGCGGCGGCGATAAACCATGGCAGAAGCGAGCGCCTGCGCGCGAAGGTGGACGCGCGTTTGACAAGCCGCAGGACGACCGCAGCGAGCGTCCACGATTTCCTCGTTCGCGCGATGATCGGTCGAGAGGCGATAAGCCCGAACGTGCGCGTCCGAGTTTCGGCCGCCCTCGTTTCGACAAGCCTCGCGACGATCGCGAACCACGTGGCCGGAACGATTGGCAGGAACATCCTCGCAGCGAAGCGCGAGAGGAGCGCCCGCGCCGGGATAACGAGGACGACAGCAAGGTCTTCGCCAAACGTCCTGCGTTCGGCGGCCGTGGTGAATATCGTGAACGAAAGCCCGATTTCGACAAACGCGCACAGCGTGAAGCTGCGCCTGCAAAGAAGAAATCCGGCGAGCGCATCGCCAAGATCGTATCGCGCGCTGGACTTTGCTCGCGCCGCGATGCCGAAGAATGGATTGTGCAGGGCCGCGTTGCGGTGAACGGTCGCATCATCAATTCCCCGGCACTCGATATCACCGCGAACGACGTCGTGACTATTGATGGCAAACCCTTGCCGGAACGCGAACGCACGCGACTGTTTCTGTTTCACAAGCCGCGCGGTTTGATGACCACGCATTCCGATCCCGAGGGCAGGCCGACGGTTTTCGACAATCTGCCGGAAGGATTGCCGCGTTTGATCTCGATTGGGCGGCTGGATTTCAATACCGAAGGATTGTTGCTGCTGACCAACGATGGCGGTCTTGCTCGATCGTTAGAGCTCCCGGACACAGGTTGGCTGCGCCGCTACCGCGTCCGTGCACACGGCGACGTAACGCAAGCTCAACTTGATGAACTCAAGAAGGGCGTAGAGGTCGACGGTGTGAAATACGGATCGATCGACGCCACTTTGGAGCGCGACAAGGGCGCAAATGTCTGGATCGTCTTCGCAATTCGTGAAGGCAAGAACCGCGAAGTGCGCAACGTGATGGCGCATCTCGGGCTTGAAGTGAATCGTCTGATCCGAGTTTCCTATGGACCGTTCCAGTTAGGTGAACTCGAAGAAGGCCAGGTCGAGGAAATCAAGACGCGCGTGTTGCGCGAACAGCTTGGCGAGAAGATAGCCATCTCGTCCGGTGCGCAATTCGACAAGCCAATGCAGGACAAGCCCGATGGCAATGATACGCCGCGGGCCAAGGGCCGCGTCAAGCCGGCCGGTAAAAGTGCCTTGATCGCCGACCGCAAGGGCCGCCGCATTCTGGTGACGCGTGCCGGCGGCGAAGAGGCGCGAGCGCGCAATGAGGAGGACGCGAATGGTTTCGGCCCACCGCGCCGTCCGACCCGAGGCTACAAGGGCAAACGCGATATGAAGCCGCGAGAGGACTGATGCGGGTTGTCGGCGGACGTCTCAGGGGACGCAATATTGCGTCGCCATCGTCGAATGACATCCGGCCGACGCAGGATCGCTTACGCGAATCGCTCTTCAACATCCTGATGCACGCTTATGAAAACCCGATTGAGGGCGCACGGGTGCTCGACCTGTTCGCAGGGACGGGCGCGCTCGGCATCGAAGCTGTTTCGCGCGGTGCCGCCTTTACGTTGTTCGTGGACAATGGCGCAGAGGCACGGGCCTTACTGCGCAACAACGTCGAGGCTTTAGGGTTGGGCGGCGTCACGAAAGTATTTCGCCGCGACGCGACGAATCTCGGAGAGGCCTATCCCGTAGAGCCGTTTTCGCTGGTGTTTCTCGATCCTCCATACGGGCGTGGACTTGCGGACAAGTCGCTTGCGTCTTTGCGTGACGGAAGATGGCTCAAGGCAGGCGCACTTGTTGTTGTGGAGGAGTCGAAAGCGGCTGCTCTCATTGCGCCGGACGGCTTCGAGGAGTTGGAGCGCCGCGCCTACGACGATACGGAATTTGTGTTCTTGCGCGCTTTGACGACTTGATCGATTTTCATCGTCGCCCGAACAGCTTCTCGACGTCCGCCAGCTTCAACTCGACATAGGTCGGCCGGCCATGATTGCACTGGCCGGAATTTGGCGTCACTTCCATCTCTCGTAACAACGCGTTCATTTCCTCTGGCTTGAGAATGCGGCCAGCACGCACAGATCCGTGACACGCCATCGTTGCAGCGACGTGCATCAAACGTCTTTCGAGCGGCAGCGCTTCGTCCCATTCCGCCATGTGCTCGG
>JAPLPA010000252.1 GCA_026400415.1 Afipia sp.
ACCGAGATCGAGATCGGTTTCCGCGCCGTCGTCGGTGACGAACACTTCGCCGTGCTGGTATGGCGACATCGTTCCGGGGTCGAGATTCAAATAGGGGTCGAGTTTTCGCAGGCGGACCTTATAGCCGCGCGACTGCAACAGCGCACCGAGTGCGGCTGAAGCCAGACCTTTGCCGAGCGAGGAGACCACGCCGCCGGTGATGAAAATATACCGCGCCATGGGAGCCAACCTTTAACGCCACGCGCGCGATTCGCAAAACGAAACGCGCGTGTGATGCGTTTAATTTCTATGCTGTGGGTGACTTCGAAATATGTGCAGAGTCAGCTAATTGGAAGCGCTGCTTTGCGCATCCACTCAAGCGCTTCACGCATGGCTTGCGCAAAGTCGTGATTATCGTGACTGCGGAGCCTGGGGACCAGTCGGTGCGGCTGGCGCTGTCGGCGAATCCGGCTTTTTCAGCGAGTCCAGCAAATTGCCTGGTGCCGTCGAAGGCGCGCCGGGTCCAGATATCGGTGCCGGGCTGGTGTTGATGATTGACGTAGGTTTTCGCTCATAACCGGCGTACCACGCCAGAAAAAGACTGGTGATGAAGAAGCCTGCCGCCAGAACGGCAGTCGTCCGCGTCAACAAATTGGTCGTGCCGCGGCTCGACATGAAGCCACCTGCGCCGCCGCCGCCACCGATTCCGAGGCCGCCGCCTTCTGAACGCTGCAGCAGCACCACGCCGATCAGGCTGGCGACAAGCATGAGGTGAACGACGAGGACAACGGTCTGCATCTGGGCCTTCCGTCGCAAACGCCTGTGACCTTGGGAATCGGCAGCACAGATGTTGCGGGGTTGAAGTTGCGGGGTCTCTACACGATTGGGGAAACGATTGCCACCCTCGCAACCCGTTGGACGCCCTCGTTTCCCGATCTAGGGACAGGCCGCAGCAATCGCAAGGAAGTCAGCCGCTTTCAGGCTTGCGCCGCCGACCAGCGCGCCGTCCACATTGGCAATAGCCATCAGCTCGGCTGCGTTCGACGGCTTCACCGACCCGCCATAAAGGATCCGAACGGCATCGCCCTCTTTCTTAAAGCGATGGATTAAGTTCTTCCTGATGAATTCGTGAACATTTTCAACGTCTTTAGAAGTCGGAGTTAAACCAGTTCCTATGGCCCAAACCGGCTCATACGCGACCACCGTATTGGCCTGCGTGGCGCCATCCGGAAGCGATCCAGCAAGTTGCCCGCCCGCGATATCGAGCGTCCTTCCGGCGTCGCGCTGAGCCTGCGTCTCGCCGACGCAGACAATGGCAATCAGGCCTGCCTGCCATGCCGCTTCGGCCTTGGCGCGGACCGTTGCGTCGGTCTCGCCGTGGTCGGCACGCCGCTCGGAATGGCCGACGATGACTGCGGTAGCGCCAGCATCGGCCAGCATTTCGGCTGAAATGTCCCCGGTGTGAGCGCCGGATGCTGCCGGATGGCAATCCTGCGCGCCGATGGCAACTTTGGAGCCGATCACGACTGCGGCGGCGCTGAACAGCAGCGTCGCAGGCGGACAGATCAGGAGGTCGGTCTTGCGCCAGACTGCGCCGGCACCCTGCG
This sequence comes from Afipia sp., assembly GCA_026400415.1. Taxonomy (GTDB): domain Bacteria; phylum Pseudomonadota; class Alphaproteobacteria; order Rhizobiales; family Xanthobacteraceae; genus Afipia. The sequence goes on from JAPLPA010000252.1 coordinate 1,587, forward strand.
CAATGGCACCAAGCTCGTTCAGAGACGCCTTAAGCCCGTTCATTTTCCAGTTGCCCGCGATCAGCGGACGGCGTGCTTCGGTCATCATGTCTCTCGCAGCGAAATCGCGCTTTCGGGCTACCAGACACCCCCTTCAAACGCCAGTTCTGACACACCCTTTCCACATTGCAGCTCCGTCACGGCGTTAACCGCGCCGATGCGTCGCCGTCTGCGCGGTTGCTAGGCACTTCCCACCTCTTTATATGTTGGCCGAACAATGCGGTAACGCCCCTTTGGGCTGCGGCCCGCCCCTCAAAACAACAAGTTGGTTTCATGCTCCGAGGAATGCGCAAAGCCTCATCGAATTGGCTCGGCAAGGCGGTGATGATCGTCATGTTCGGCGTGCTGATCCTGTCGTTCGGCATGTGGGGGATCGCCGACGTGTTCAAGGGATCGAGCCGCTCCGACGTTGCGACCATCGGCAACACGTCGATCTCCACCGATCAATTCCGCAACACATACACCGACCGGTTGCAGCAACTCGGGCGTCAGTTTGGCCGTCCGCTGTCGGGCGAGCAGGCGCGCGCGTTCGGCCTCGATCGCCAGGTCTTGCAGCAGGTGGTTGCCGAAGCAGCTCTCGATCAGCAGACCAAGCGCATGGGACTTGGACAGTCCGATGCCGACGTTGCGCGCGCGATTGCAGACGATCCGAATTTCAAGGGTCTCGACGGCAAGTTCGATGCGGGCCGCTTCGCCGCGACAATTCGCAATTTCGGTTTCACCGAACAGCGCTACATCGCCGAACAGCGACGCGTGTCGCTGCGCCGCCAGATTACCGGTACCATCACCGGGGGCCTCGATCCGACCAAGACGCAAATGGAAGCGCTGATCCGTTTCCAGAACGAGCAGCGCACGGCGCAATATCTCGTCCTCACCTCGGCGCAGGCCGGCAAGATCGATCCGCCTTCGGCTGAGGCGCTTGCGGCTTATTTTGAGGAGCGCAAGCAACTCTTCCGCGCGCCCGAATATCGCAAGATTGCGATTCTCACGCTGTCGCCCGAGGAACTTGCCAAGACGCTCACTGTCACCGATGACGATGCGAAAAAGGAATACGACGGCAAGCGCGAAAAATACATCACGCCTGAAAAGCGCCAGGTGTCGCAGATCACCTTCCCGAGCGACGACGAGGCGAAAGCAGCGCGCGCAAAAATCGACGGCGGTCTGTCGTTCGACGATCTGGCTAAACAGCGCAGCCTCAAACCAGAAGACGTCAACCTCGGTACCGTAACCAAAGCAAGTCTCGGCGATCCGGCCTTGGCAGACGCCGCCTTCGCATTGCCGCTCAACGGCGTCAGCCAGCCGATCAAGGGTGCGCTCGCCACTGCGTTGCTGAAAGTCACGAAGATCGAAGCGGGTATCTCGCCGACTTATGAAAGCCTCGCGGCTAAAATCAAAACCGAAGTCGCTGTGGAACGCGCGCGCGAGAAGCTGCGCGACTTGCACAACAAAATCGAAGACGAGCGCGGCGGCGGATCGAACATCGCCGAAGCCGCCAAGAAACTTGGCCTCAATGCGCTCATCATCGAGGCCATCGATCGTTCGGGTCGCGGCATGGACGGCAAGCCGATCGCGGGATTGCCGTCGGGTACCGATATTGTTTCGCAGGCATTTGCCTCCAACATCGGCGTCGAAAACGATTCCATACAGGCCAGTGGCAACGAAATCTGGTTCGACGTGCTCGGCATCACGCCGTCGCGCGACCGCCCGCTTGACGAGGTGAAAGCCCAAGTCGAGACACGCTGGATGGACGAGCAGATCGCCAAGCGCCTGCGCGCCAAGTCCACCGAGATCGTCCAGAAAATCAACAGCGGCGCTAAGTTAGAGGCGGAAGCGACCGCCGCTGGCGTCAAGGTTCAAACCACGCCGCCCTTCAAGCGCGATGGCGACGTCAAGGGCGTGCCTGATCGGCTGATCAACGCTGTCTTCCGTACGCCGAAAGATGGCGTCGGGCAGACTGAAGGCGCGACCGCGACAGACCAGATCGTCTTCAAAGTGACGGACATCATCGTGCCCCCGGTCAATATGGCGTCGGAAGACGTCAAGAAGCTGAAGGACAATCTCACACGCGCGATGACTGAGGAACAGATTCAGCAATATGTCAGCAAGGTCGAAGCCGACCTTGGCACGACAATCAACCAGAATGCATTTGCGATTGCCACCGGCGCTGCGTCGAACAACCAGTGATCTGTCTTAACCAGTAAACTAAAATGGACGACCTCAAGACGATCATCGGCAAAGTAGCAACCGGCGCGGTGCTGACCCGCGAGGAAGCCGCCGACGCGTTCGATCGCGTGATGTCGGGCGAGGCTACACCGTCACAGATGGGTGGCCTGTTAATGGCGCTGCGTGTTCGCGGCGAGACCGTCGATGAGATCACTGGCGCTGTAAGTGCAATGCGCGCCAAGATGCTGCGGGTTAAAGCGCCAGCCGATGCGGTCGATGTCGTGGGCACCGGCGGCGACGGCTCCGGCTCGGTCAATGTCTCGACCTGTGCATCCTTCATCGTTGCGGGCGCCGGTGTGCCTGTCGCCAAGCACGGCAACCGTGCCCTCTCCTCCAAGTCGGGCGCGGCCGACGTGCTCGCGGCTCTTGGCGTCAACGTCAACATCACGCCCGATCAGGTGAGCAAGTGTATTGCCGAGACCGGCATCGGTTTCATGTTCGCGCCAACGCATCATCCGGCGATGAAGAACGTCGGGCCGACGCGGGTTGAGCTTGCGACGCGCACGATTTTCAATCTGCTCGGTCCGTTGTCCAATCCGGCAGGCGTGAAGCGCCAGATGGTCGGCGTGTTTTCCAAGCATTGGGTACAACCGCTGGCGCAGGTGCTGAAAAATCTCGGTGCCGAGTCAGTGTGGGTCGTGCATGGCTCCGACGGCCTCGATGAGATCACCCTCACCGGCCCGACGCATGTGGCGGCGCTGGAAAAAGGCAATATCCGCACCTTCGACGTCACGCCTGAAGATGGCGGCTTGCCGCGCGCGGACGGAGCTGAACTCAAGGGCGGCGACGCAACAGCCAACGCAAAAGCGCTGAGCGCCGTGCTGCAGGGGAAGCCAAGCGCCTATCGCAATGTCGCGATCTTGAACGCGGCGGCTGCTTTCATTGTCGCGGGCAAGGCCAAGGATCTGAAGGAAGGCGTTGCGCTCGGCACCAAGTCGCTCGACAGTGGAGCGGCTGCGGAGAAACTCAATCGCCTCGTCGCCGTTTCTAATGCTTGAAGAGGACGAACTTTTGTCCGACATCCTCACCAA
>JAPLPA010000052.1 GCA_026400415.1 Afipia sp.
GATCGGTTTTTTCAACATCCTGTTAGGTGGCAATTGATCTCGCACGAGGTTCAAACGTTCCGAGATTTGCTGCCGGTTGCGGTAGATGTCAGTGCCCCAGTCGAACTCGACATAGACAATCGAGAGGCCCACGCCAGACACCGAGCGCACACGGGAAACACCGGGTACGCCATTCATCTGCGTCTCAATCGGAAACGTCACCAGTTGTTCGACTTCCGGCGGCGCAAGGCCCTCGGCTTCCGTCATGATGGTCACGGTCGGCTTGTTAAGATCGGGAAACACGTCGACCGGCAGGCGCGTGACGGCGAATAGGCCGTAAATCACCAATGCCGCTGCGGCCACGATGACAAAGAGGCGATTGCGAAGCGAATGGGTAACGAGGAATCGAAACATGCCCGCCTCCTATCGAACGTTATCGAGTAGTTCGGCACCTTGAACGACGATACGCTTGCCAGGTGCTAATCCTTGTGAGAGCAGCACCCGTTCGCCGTCGAGAGGTTCGACCTTTACCGGAATGCGCTGGAAGCGCTCCGCAGAGACATGCTCATAGACTGCATCTTGCCCTCCATTACCCCGGACGAGGCTGGTGCGCGGAACCGCTATCCCTCTTTGCTGATCGGTGGTCTCCGCCATTACGGTGACGAACTGACCAACGCGAAGGCCGTTCAGGTCGCCTTCGATAGCGAAATGAATAGGGATCGACTGGTTGCGATCGGCAAAGCCCGCGCCCCGGAAAGCTAAGCCCAAACTGTTGCCGCCTATGCGGGTACTAGCTTTGCTGAGGGTGGGTGCAGCTTGATAGCTCAGCGCTTCCACCCACAATCTCGTGGGATCAATGACCTGAAAAATGACCGCATTGGTCTGCGCGATTTGTCCCGCAACAGGCGTACCGTCGGCGATGATGCCATCGACAGGCGCGACCAGTGCTTCAGGATCGCGTCGTGACTTATCGAGCGCGGTCCTGCGGTCGTGCAACCCTTGGAGTTCGGACTTGGTGTCGTCGTATTGCGCCTTGGCAATGGCCCCGCTTGGTAGAAGGGACTCATAGCGCTGCAACCGGCGTTCGACAATGTTGATCTGCTGATCAAGTTCGCCTTGGCGTTGGCGCATGTCGGAAGCATCAATGGCCTGAAGGGGAGCGGTGACGTAAGCGAGCACATCGCCCTTTTTGACCGCTGTGCCCAGGCGCGGAAATCCGCCAGGAGGCGCGGATAGACGCCCGCCAACCGCTGCCTGCACATAGCCGCTGGCGTCCGGGTCAGGAATAATGCGGCCAGGAAGTTCGATGCCACGCCGGTAGGTGGCGTCTGCCGTTAGCTGAGTTCGAATACCGAGGATGCGTTGAGCGCCTTTCGGTACAAACACGCTACCATCGGGAAGCTGCTGGGAAACTTCGCTGTTTGTTATGTTGATAGAGGTTGGTGCGCTATGGTCCTCGCCGTCATGGGCGAGCGCACGGCTGGCAAGCAGTCCACCTAAGCCAAAGATGATGACGGTCGCTACTAAACGTCGTCTGCGCCCAATCAAAAAGCCAACGGCGGCTGATAAAACTGCCAGCAATGCTGCGCCAAGCGGTCCCGTCCATCCTCTGAGCGATGATGTGCGGGTGCTACCGTCAGCCGTCGGAGACCCCGAACTGTTCGGAACTTCAAGCGTGAGGGGTAAAACCTCTGCATCACCGCCTGCAGCA